>JBDSBK010000401.1:0-2781 GCA_039921645.1 Dokdonella sp. | reverse complement strand
CGGGCAAGCCGCTGCGCACCGCTGTCGTCCGTCTCGTCGATCTGCAAACCCGGCAGTCCGCGTTCAGCGCCGCCGATGCGCATGCCGGATTCACGTTCAACGATGTGGCCGCGGCCGACATCGGTCGCTATCGGCTCGATGTGCTGAGCGCGCCAACCGAAGTGACCGGCTCGCATATCCGCACTCGCTCCGTGCTGGGCACGTCGGCGAATTTCGCCTGCGCCACGGGTCAGCTCGCACGCCAGGACGTGCACGTTCAAGTTGACTGAATTCCGTTGCTGTGCCGACACCTCGGCACGGTTGCGGTTCACCGCAGGCGAACGTTGCCTTCGACCACTTCGATCGGCATGCCGACGAGGCCGCTTCGGCACGGCCCGCCCAGGCAGGCGCCCGACGTCACGGCGAATGTCGCACCGTGCACCGCGCAGGTCAGTTGTCCGTCGCGCACGAGAAAACGACCGGGCGCGTAATCGAGATTGCGCCCCGCGTGCGGGCATTCGTTGTGGTACGCAAACACGCGCTCGCCCTGGCGCAGCAGGATCAGCTCAAACCCGCCGGCAGCGGTGTCCACGCGCGCCGCGATCGCGTCGCCATCCGGGATTTCATCGAGCCGGCACAGCGGCGGTGAGTCGTTCATGCCATCTTTCAGCACTTGTCAGCGTTGCGCATGGCCCCACAATGGGCCCCTGCGTCCGTCCGAACGGGCACGCATTTTCGCATACGGAGTAGCAGCGATGTTCCCTGGTTCGTTCCGCGCATACCGTCCGCAGCACCCGCTGGCCCGCCTTCTGGTCGGCGTCATCGGCCTCGTCATCGCGGCCCTGCTGATCGCGTTCAGCGTGTTCGCAATGATCGCGCTCGCCGTCGGTGGCGCGATTTTCATGCTCGTGCGCGCGCTGCGCTCCTCATCGCCGACCTCCGCGCGCACCGCGCCGGGCGCCGGCACGGCAAGCGCTTCCGCGGCGCCGTCGCCAGGCGTGATCGAAGGGGAATTCACGGTTGTGCCGGCATCGCATTCGCGCGACATGCCCGCGGCATCGTCGCGCTGACACCCGCAAGAATCGGATAGCGAGGCCATTCGGCGCGCCCTATCGTGCGGGCCATGAACGCACAAATGCATAGCAACGACCCACTCGAACATGCGCGCGCGCTGATCGAGACCGCGCGCGGCGAGAACACGTCACTCGGCGACCTCGCCCGGGCGGTCGGCCTCAGCCCGACCTATCTGCAGCGACGCTTCCGCGCGCGCTTCGGCCTGTCGCCGGCCGAGTACGCGCGGCAGCTCAAACTCGACTCCTTCAAATCCGCGTTGCGCCAAGGCAGTCGCGTCACCGACGCGGTCTACGACGCAGGCTTCGGCTCGGGTAGCCGCGTCTACGAGCAGGCGAATGCGCTGCTCGGAATGACGCCGGCCGACTATCGCCGTGGTGGCGCCGGTGCAGAATTGCGTTACACGACGCTCGCGACCGCTCTCGGGCAACTCCTGGTCGCAGCGACCGCGCGCGGCATTTGCGCCGTGTCGATTGGCGCCGACGACGAGACCCTGCTCGCCGAGTTGCGCGCGGAGTTTCCGCAGGCATGCATCGAGCGCATCGACAATGGTCGCGACGAGTGGCTGAGCAACGTGATCGATCGCGTGCTCGACGAACTTTCGGGAGCTGTTCCGTCCGATGCCCCGCTGCCGCCGTTCGACCTGCGCGCCACTGCGTTCCAGTGGCGTGTCTGGCAGGCCTTGACGCGCATTCCGCGCGGCGAGACACGCAGTTACGCGCAGATCGCCGAAGCGATCGAAGCGCCGCGCGCCGCGCGCGCTGTTGCGCGCGCCTGTGCGTCGAACCGACTCGCCTTCATGGTGCCCTGCCATCGCGTCGTGCGCGCCGACGGCCAGCCCGGCGGCTGGCGATGGGGACCGCCGCGCAAACGTCGACTGCTCAAGCTCGAATCGCGAGTGGCTCCCCGCTGATCGTCCGAACCGGGCCTCGCGCAAGAGCCAACGCACCGCTTATCCTCTGCAATCGCGCAGGTCTGCGCCGACCTGCCTCGCTCACGACCCCGACCCCATGAACGATACGTCCAACTGCACGGCCATCGAAACGCAGCCGCCAGCGCCGGTGTTCCCGAGTCGCGCCGTGCTGGTCCCCATTGCGCTGATTTCGCTATATTTCGTGTGGGGCTCGACGTATCTTGCGATTCGCATTGGCGTCGCGACCTATCCGCCGTTCCTGATGGCGGCCGTGCGCTTCCTCTGCGCCGGCGCGGTGCTGTACGCATTCCTGCGCTGGCGCGGCAAGGCAGCGCCGACACGCGCGCAATGGATCAATTCTGCGCTGACCGGCGCGATGCTGCTCGGCTTCGGCAACGGCCTCGTCTGCTATGCCGAACAGAGCGTCGCTTCGGGATTGGCCGCGGTCGCCGTCGCGAGCATGCCGCTGTTCGCCGCAGTGTTTGGCGGTTTATACGGCCATTGGCCACGGCGCATGGAATGGCTCGGCCTCGGTGTCGGCTTCGCCGGGGTGATCCTGCTCAACCTCAGCGGCAGCATGAGCGGGGCTCCGCTCGGTGCACTGGCCCTCATCGTCGCTGCAGGTTCGTGGGCGTTCGGTTCGGTCTGGAGCAAGCGTCGCGACATGCCGGCGGCGGCGATGAATACGGCGGCACAGATGCTCACCGGCGGCGCGCTCTTGCTGGTCTTTGCCCTGACGATCGGTGAACGCTGGCCGGTGGCGCCGCCGTTGTCGGCGAGCCTTGCCGTGGTTTATCTCGCGATTGCAGGCTCACTGA
>JBDSBK010000400.1:0-3665 GCA_039921645.1 Dokdonella sp. | reverse complement strand
GGCCCGTGCCGGAAAAGTGCGTATGCGAGAAGCCGAAGATCGTCGTGTCCTCGTGCCGGTAGCCTGCCGCCCAACCGTAGCCTTCCTTGCGGCTTTTCAATTGGGTATCGGGGCTGAGCTGGATCATGCCGAATGGCACGACGGCGCCAGGAAACGTGTGGCCTTCGCCACCGGTGCCGATGAACGGATCGACTGCATCGAAGGCGCGCGCGCCGGTCGTTTCGTCGGCAATGCCCGATAACGAATGGGTGGCACAGCAGACGAGCACGACCATCACCCAGGATCGCAGGCTGGAACCTCGCCATCCGCACAAACGGTTTGCAAAAGTTGGCTGGATGGACGGCAAAGACGCGATCGACATGACGCTTGTGCTCCGTTGAAATCTCGCAGTGCGACGACAAGTCAGATGGATAATTGGATCGTTCCAATTTTTATCACGCTATCACACCAACGCGGCGCAGCGATGCGGCATCGCACGATGACAAGCGAATTGGCGTGTCCCAGACTGCATGACAATTGGAACGATCCAAATTGAACACAACCCGCACCCCGCGCCAGCAAAACCTCACCTTGAACGACGTGGCGCGCGGCTGTGGCGTCTCGCGCGCAACCGTGTCGCTGGTGCTGCGCGGAAGCTCGTTGGTGAAATCGGAAACGCGCACCCGCGTCGAAGCGGAAATCCAGCGCATCGGCTACATCTACAACCGCGCTGCGGCGAACCTGCGGGCACGTTCGTCGTCGAGTGTCGCCCTCGTCATCAACGACCTCTCCAATCCGTTCTTCGCGGAGTTTGCTGCCGGCGTCGACGAGGCCCTCGCATCGATCGGTTTCGTGACCCTGCTCGGCAGCACCGGCGAATCGGCCGAACGTCAGCAGGCGGTGCTTGCGTCGCTGGTCGAACACGGACCCGCCGGCATCATCCTCTCGGCCGCCGAAGGCAGTGACGGCGCGGCGATTTCGCGCGTCGTCGGCCCGCACATCCCGTTGTTGCTGTTCAACCGCGAGCTCGAAGGCGACTGGGACATGCTGGCGATGGACAACCGGCGCGGCGCATACCTTGCGACGACGCATCTGATTTCACTCGGCCATCGCCGCATCGCGTTCTTCGGTGGACATCGGCAATCGAGCTCCTGCCGCGAGCGTCGCGAGGGCTATGTCGCCGCGCTGACCGAGGCTGGCCTCGACGCGCCGCTGCAGTGGCGCATCGAAACGATTCCGACGCGTGTCGAGTCGGCGCGCCAGACCGGAGCGCTGTTCGTGCGCGATCCCGCTCCGACCGCCGCAGTCTGTTACAACGATGCCGTCGCCCTCGGTCTCCAGCTCGGGCTCGTCTCGCGCGGTCGACGTCCTGGCGAGGATTTCGCGGTGGTCGGCTTCGACGACATTCCGGAAGCCGCGGTCAGCATGCCGACGCTCACGACCATTGCCACCGATCCGCGTGCCCGCGGACGACAGGCGGCCGAAAGAATCCTTGCACGCATGCGCGATCCGTCGTTGCCGCTCGAACGGAACGCCGCGCAGGTGAGTCTCGTCGTGCGTGAAAGTTCGTGCCCTCCTTCCGATCCCGATGGACGTCTCCGCCATGACTGATCGCACCGCAAGTCCGCCCGTCGCACTCGCTGTCGCCACCACACTTTTCTTCATGTGGGGGTTCATCACGGTCCTCAACGACGTGCTGATCCCGCATCTGAAGTCGCTGTTCAATCTCAACTATGCGCAAGCGATGATGGTGCAACTGATCTTCTTCGGCGCGTACTTCCTGATGTCGCTGCCAGCCGGCAAGGTGATCGAGTGGGTCGGCTATCGCAACGGAATACTGATTGGCCTTGGCATAACCGGCGTCGGCGCACTGCTCTTTATTCCTGCCGCGCAGACGGTTTCGTATCCCATGTTCCTCGGCGCGTTCTTCGTCCTTGCCAGCGGCATCACGTTGCTGCAGGTCGCCGCGAATCCGTATGTGAGCCTGCTCGGCGATCCCCGCTACGCATCGAGCCGACTCAATCTCGCGCAGGCACTCAATTCGCTCGGCACCACGCTGGCACCGAAGCTCGGTGGCATGCTGATCCTGTCGGGTAGCGTGCTCGGTGCGACGCAGCTCGCACAACTTGCCCCACCCGAACTCCTTGCCTATCGCGCGCAACAGGCAGCGCTGGTGACGGGGCCGTACGTCGGTGTCGCGGTCACCCTGTTCGTGCTCGCGTTCGTCGTGTGGTTGTTCCGGCTGCCGCCACTGACCGAAGCGACCGCGCGTGCGGATGCGCAGAAGCACCGCTTCGCCGACGTGCTGCGGCATCGGCACCTGCGACTCGGCGTGGTTGCGATCTTCCTGTATGTCGGCGCCGAGGTGTCGATCGGCAGCTTCATGATCAACTACCTGTCGATGCCTTCGATCGGCGACGTCAGTGAAGCGACGGCCGCCGGCTACGTGTCCCTTTACTGGGGCGGCGCGATGGTCGGTCGCTTTGTCGGCTTCGCGCTGATGCGCACCCTCGATCCGCGTCGCCTGCTCGGGTCATTTGCCGCTCTCGCTGCGCTGCTCGTCGCGCTGACGATGATCACGCAAGGGCATGCTGCGCTGTGGAGCGTGGTCGCGATCGGCCTGTTCAACTCGATCATGTTCCCGACGATTTTCACGGTGGCGATCGAAGGCATGGGGAAGCTGACCGACAAGGCATCGAGCCTCCTCATCATGGCGATCGTCGGCGGCGCGATCGTGCCGGTGTTGCAGGGCATGCTCGCCGACCACCTCGGACTGCAGCACGCATTCGTGTTGCCGCTGGCGTGCTACGTCTTCATCGTCTACTACGGCTTCTCAGGCTCGCTCGTGCGCGGCACATTTGCGCTGTCGCCGACGAGCACAATACCGCCGGGACCTCGCGGATGAATCGCATCGTCTGCTTCGGCGAAGCGCTGATCGATTTTCTCGGCACGCCGCCGGGTGATCCGCAACAGCCCCGCGCATTCCTGCAACACGCCGGTGGCGCGCCGGCGAACGTCGCCGTCGGCATCGCTCGGCTCGGTGCTCACGCGGAATTCGTCGGCATGCTCGGCATGGACATGTTCGGCGACTTCCTGTTCGACAGTCTCCGCGGCGCGGGCGTGCACGTCGGACACGTGCAACGCACCTCGGATGCACCGACAGCGCTCGCGTTCGTGTCGCTCGATACGCATGGCGAGCGCAGCTTCAGTTTCTATCGGCCGCCAGCGGCGGACCTGCTGTTCCGCGAAGCTGCACTCGCCGACGAAGCGTTCACTGGCACGAGCATCTTCCATGCCTGCTCCAATTCGCTCACCGAGTCGCGCATCGCCGACGCGACGTTCGCATGCATGCAGCGCGCGCGGAGCGCGGGTGCACTGGTGAGCTTCGACATGAATCTTCGACCGGCGCTGTGGCCCGCGAGGAAAGATCCGGGGCCGCGTATCTGGGCCGCGCTCGCGCGCGCCGACGTGATCAAGCTTAGCAGTGAGGAATTCGCGTTTCTGTCCGCACAACTCGGCGGCTACAGTGCGGTGCTCGACACCCTCTGGATCGGCGCGGCGCGCTTCGTCGTCGTCACCGATGGCGCACGTTTGCTGCGTTGGTTCACGCCCGAGCGTCAGGGCGCGCTGCAACCGTTCCATGTTCGCGCAGTCGACACCACTGCCGCCGGCGACGCGTTTACCGC
>JBDSBK010000399.1:0-2758 GCA_039921645.1 Dokdonella sp. | reverse complement strand
GTTGGGAGCGCTGGCGCCAGACCTTCGGGCCGCCCGGGCTTTCCTTGCAGCGTGGGCCGCGTTTCGCGTCATCCGATCTGCTGATGCGCGCTGCTCAACAAGGGCAGGGGATAGCGCTTGCGCGCGCTCGGCTCGCGCAGGACGAACTTGCAGCCGGCACGCTCATGCGTCCGTTCGGCGAACGCGAACTGCCGATACCGGATGCCTACTGGATCGTGCGCAACACGCGGCCGCCCCGCCACGCGGTCGCAACCGTCGCGTCCTGGCTGCGGATGCAGGCGAGCTGAATCGCGATCCGCGTCTCTACGCAGGAGCCGCAAAACCCGCGATCATGGCGTCAGCGCAACCAGGGATTGACCGTATGGTAAACAGGCGAGCACTCGTCACAGGCGGAAGCGGGGACATCGGCGGCGCGATCGCACGCAGGCTCGCCGCGCAGGGCTGCGAGGTGATCGTGCATGCGCATTCGGGCATCAAACGCGCACAGGCGGTCGTCGATGCGATCCGCGCCAACAACTGCAGCGCCACGGCGGTCGCGTTCGACCTCACCGATGGCGACGCAACTCGCGCGGCCCTGGAACCCTTGCTCGAAAGCGGCCCGATCCACGTGCTCGTGCACAACGCCGGCATCCATGACGATGCACCGATGGCCGGCATGCGCGAGGAGCAGTGGCGGCGTGTCATCGATGTGTCGCTGCACGGCTTCTTCCACGTGACCCAGCCCCTGCTGCTGCCGATGGCGCGCGTGCGCTGGGGCCGCATCGTCTCGGTGTCGTCGGTCGCGGCGGTGCTCGGCAATCGCGGGCAGGTGAATTACGCGGCGGCGAAATCGGCGTTGCACGGCGCGAGCAAATCGCTCGCGCGCGAGATGGCCTCGCGCGGCATCACGGTGAACGTCGTCGCGCCGGGCGTGATCGGGGGGCGCATGGTGGCCGATGCCTTCGACGACGCGCAGATCAAGGCGATCGTGCCCGCCGGCCGTGCCGGAACCCCCGATGAAGTCGCTGCACTCGTGTGCTTCCTGTGTTCCGACGCGGCCGCTTACGTCAACGGGCAGATCATCGGCGTCAATGGCGGCATGGGTTGAGGCGTCGTCGCCCTAGGCACGTCGTCGAACCTGCGGCATGCTGGAGTCGGCGCAGTCGCGTCGGAACAGGGGAAACCACGGTGAAGACACTCAGCAAGGCGGCGCTCGGTGCGCTGCTGTCGGTCATGTGCGCGGCAGCGACAGCGGCGGAACCCGTGAAGGTGCCGGACAAGGTGCCGTATGCCGAGAACAACGATGTGGCCGGCAAGATCAAGCACGAGTGCCGGATCAACGAGCAGCTCTCCGAATACATCGTCGAATACGCCGAAGAACACAAGGTCGCGACGAAAGTCGTGGATGCGACCGATGCAACGATGCCGGGACGCGTGCTGGTCATCGAGATCACCGAGGCGATCTCGCGCGGCAACGCATTCATCGGACATCGCAAGGCAACCAGCGTGCGCGGAACGCTTTATCAGGACGGGCAGAAAGTTGCCAGTTTTGTCGGCGAACGTGATTCGATGGGTGGTGCCTTCGCCGGCTTCAAGGGCTCGTGTTCGGTGCTCGGACGCACGGTGAAGGCGCTCGGCAGCGATATTGCCGAATGGCTCGCGAAGCCGACCGACGACGCGCAGCTGGGCGATATGGACTAGACCGTTCCGGACTTGTGCGATGCGAGGCGGATCGGCGCCGCAGGCGTCGGGTCCGCCGCCGCGCGGGCGTGACCCGACGTTCTGGAAGGTGGTACGCCGGGCGTAGCGCCCTATGGCGTGGCAGCGCGAACCGCGAGGCTGGACCGGCCTTACGCCGCCGCGAAAAGCATCGGACGACTGCGGCTTGAACCGGCTCCGTTGTCGCGCAACGGCGTGCCATCCGCCGCGGCACGTTCGCGCAACGTCGCAGCCAGGCCTTCGAGCAGGTCCACGTTCTCGTGCAAGCGCGCGCGCAGCTGCATGTCGTCGAGCGCATCGTGCAACGTCGCATTCATGCCCGCGAACCACGGCAATGCGTATTGATCGAGCATCTGGCGTTCGTTGCGGCCGGGGTGCGCGAGATTCCAGTCGCGGAACAGTTGCTGCATCTGATCGTTGAGTGCGCGCGCGTGCTCGAGCTGCGAGCGGATATCGCCGAGCAGGGCGAGGTCGGTCAGCCGATGCTGGAACACGATCTGGCACAGGATGCCCCAGTAGTACGCGTAGTCCCATATCACCTTGACCGGCAATACGGTGGCGTTGCCGAACACCGGGTACTGGTTGCGGAACAGGGTCAGCGTGCTTTCGTAGAACGACAGGTACAGTTGTTCGTAGAAATGCGCGTACGGAGCGATGCTGGTACCGGCAAGATCGTGCCCGACAAGCGCGCAGATGTAGGTGTTGGAGATCGCGATGAAGTCGTTGCCGGGCGAATAGAACGGGTCGAGAAACACGCCGGCCTCGCCGGTCAGTGCCCAGCGATCGGCGGAAAACACGCGCTTGCTGCCATGCGAGTAGTGCCGCAGAAACGCGAAATCGAGCAGGGTGTCGCGTTCCGCCGCAACCGCGCGCGCGACCGCAGGCTGGTGCGTGCCGAGCCAGCCGAGTGCACGCTCGAAATCCTTCATGCCTTCGAGCGGATGCATCTTCGCATCGGCAACGATGCCGACCGAATGCGCGCCGGAACCGAGTGGAATCAGCCAGGCCCAGTAGCCCGGTCCGAGATAGTGATTGGTCGAACGCCAGCGATCGGTTTCGC
>JBDSBK010000398.1:0-5930 GCA_039921645.1 Dokdonella sp. | reverse complement strand
AACGCAAACAAGCTGTATTCGAAGCGCACGCCGTTATCGTCTGGCGGCAACAGCACGCCCACCTTCAGCGGTGTCGCCTTGCTGCCCCAATGCGCGGCGGTAAGGCGCAACGGCACGGCCTGCGCAGCCAGCGTGGCGTTCGCCGGTGGCGCTGGTGCCAATGCCGCGAGACCAGCGGTGGTCGCGCCAAAGACACGACCGCGATCGTCGACTGCGCTGTCCGCGACTTCCGGGCTCAGCAACCCCGCTTCCGCGCCGTAGAACTGACCTTCCTGGTCGCCCGGGCCTTCACGCAGAAAGCGCATCGCTCCGCGCGCGCCGAACACATAGAGGAATTCACCATCACGACGTACATGGGTCAGCGCGCCCAGCTTGCGTGCGGCCGGATAAGCGACGCAGGTTCCGTCCGCATCCAGCCGTCGCAGACCACTGCGCGACGCAAGCCACAGCGTTGCGCGTCCCGCCCGCTCGTCCGCTTCGATACGAAACGGCACCAGGTTGGCCAGACACGATGCCTCGACGACGGCCCATCCAGCGTCGTCGAGGCGTACCACGCCGGCGCTGGTCGCTGCCCACAGCACATCCGTGGACGGCTTGGCCTGATCGGGAAGCGTTGCGAGTCCGTGGATGCCGGTTTCATGATCGATGCCTGAGACGTTATCGATCCTTTCGATGCCGCGTTCCGCGCTCCAGCGCGCGAGGCCGTGACCGGTTGCGGCATAGATGTCGAAGCCGCCATCGCCGCGACGGCGCATCGCGATCTGCTCGACTGAAATACCCGGAAGCACGGAGTTGTCGACGTTGAAGTCGAGTTCAAGCGCATTGCCGCGCCAGCGCTGCAAGCCACGTGCATGCGCGATCCAGCGGCTGCCGTCCGGCGCATCGATGAGACCGTGGATGAGTTGCGCGTTGTGACCGGGCGGCAGCAAGGGCACAAAACGATCGGCCTCCCAGCGCGACGCGCCACCAGCGGTACCAACCCACAACGTGTGACTCGGCGCGGACCAGCCGACTCCGAGAACGATGCGATCGGGCAGGCCCATGCGCTCGTCGAACAAGGTCCAACGATCGCGTTCGACGCGCGCGACACCTGCCGTCATCGTGCCGATCCACAAGGAGCCGCGGTAACGCTCGCGCATCAAGCTGTGTACCGCATTCGAGGGCAGGCCGTGACGCGTATCAATCAGGCGCCAGCGACCATCCGGGCGGATTTCGGCAAGGCCGCCCGGCCGCAACGCGGCGAGCAGAACCGGCCGTCCTTGCGCGTCGGTATCCACTTGCAGCGCGAACACCATCGCGGTTGGAAACCCATTTTCAGGACCGTATACGTGCAGGATCTTGCCGTCGTAGCGTGCGGGACCGCGCCCGCTGCCGATCCACAGGTCGCCGCCGAAACGCATCATCGACAAACCAACGTTGTTTGGCAGACCCTGCTCGCGCCCGAGCACCAGGCCGGTGCGTTGCGGCACTGCACTTTCGACACCAGCCAGCTGGATCACGCCCTCGAAATTGGTGCCGACCCACAAACGCAGTTCTCCATGGATCGTCTCGCCAAACAAGCTGCGCGCGCCCGCTGATCCGAGCGCATCGATGCGCTCGCAGCGCGGCCACGCGCAACGAAAAAGACCATCGTCCGCGGCCAGCCACATGCGGCCGTCCGGCGCTTCCCAGAACGCGCCGATCGCGCCGGATGCGCCGGGCAGTTCGAGCGCCTGTGCCTGATCGCCAGCGACGCGCCACGCACCCACGGCATCGGTGCCAATCCATAGCGCGCCATCGCGCGCCTGCGCGAGCGCGCCGACTGCATAGCTGCGGTCGCCGGTCGGCAGCTCGACACCTTGCCAATGTTGGCCGTCGTAGCGCGCCAGACCCTGGTTGGTGCCGGCGTAGACGTAACCGTCGGCGTCCTGCAGCAAGGCCGTCACCGAATTCTGGGGCAGGCCATCGGCGCTGGTGAAATTGCGATAGGCGCGCCATTCCAGCGACGTCGACGGCTCCTGCGATGGCGCGGGAACGGCCGTCGCAACGGCGCAGTTCAATACCAGCAAGCCCAGGCATGCGCGTCGCAGCATGCGTACCTTCGCAGCAAAGTCAGTGCAGGCAGTGTAAGGCCAGCCGCTTCGATTCTCGCTGCGCTCATGCGGATGCCGGTCGTCGGCAGCGGCGGGCGTGCCGGCTATGCTGCACCACGCGGCTTGCCGCACGCGTGATCCCGGCGGAGGTCGCTACGTGATGAGACGAATGGCGAAGATTCTTGCGCGGCTGGCGTTCGCGTTCCTGCTTGCGTCGATGCTGCCCGAGCCGGCGCTCGCTGGAACCACGCAGCGGGCTGCGCCCGGCGATCGTGCCGACGTCGCGGCGCAACGGGTGCGGCCGCAGCTGGAGCGCGATCTTGCCGTGATGGGCCTGCGCTTTGGCGACCCGGTGTTCCTGCGCATCTTCAAGCACGAGCATCAACTTGAGCTCTGGGTGCGCAAGCGCGATGCCCATGTCCTGTTTCGCAGCTATCCGATCTGCACCTGGTCGGGTGCGCTCGGACCCAAGCTGCGCGCAGGCGATGGACAGTCGCCCGAGGGGTTTTATTCGGTCGGACGCGGGCAACTCAATCCCGCCAGCCAGTTCCACCTCGCGTTCAATCTCGGCTACCCGAATGCGTACGACCGCGCACACGGGCGCAGCGGCAATTTCCTCATGGTGCACGGAAACTGCGTGTCGATCGGCTGCTACGCGATGGGCGATGCGCAGATCGATGAGATCTACACGCTGCTCGACGCGGCGCTGCGTGGCGGACAGTCGCGCGTTGACGTGCATGTGTTACCGTTTCGCTTCGACCACCCGCCGCACGCCGACTGGCGCACGCAAGCGTGGGGCAATTTCTGGAGCAATCTCGAGCAAGGCTATCGCGCGTTCGCGCACACGCAGCGGCCGCCCGTCGTCGACGTCGTCGGCGAACGCTACCGGATCCGCGAAGCAGCCGCGTCGAGATAGCAGCTCGGCGTATCCGACCTCGATCGCGCGGCGGTAGCGCCTTCACACCCGCGTGATGCATTCCGGTTTCCGCACCCGTGGTCGGGGGCACGCCGTCCTGTCAACCGCGCCCTTCGATATCGCAGGATCCCATTGCTGCTCCAGGCCGCGCCGCACGCTTGCGCTCTCCCTGTCGGCATTTTTGCGCGAAGGTTGAACCGTTGATTCATCTCATCGCAGCTTGGTTGCCCGCCTCGCACTGAGTTCCTCCGGCGCCGCAAACGTATCGGTACGCGCGAGCGCCCAGAAGCGCTGGAACACCGCATGCTCGGGCACGCCGGTGAGCAGTTCGCCGGGTTCAAGGAAGCGGTACAGCGTTGCGAGGGAGCGCACCTCGTTCGACGACACGCGGCGGATCACGTGCTCGGGGCCGAGTTCGTTCGGATGCTCAAGGCCCGCGGCCTGGAGAAGCTCCTTCAACGCATGCAGCGTGTTGTGGTGGAAGTTCGCGACGCGGCTGGCCTTGTCCGGCACGTCGAGCTTTTGCCAGCGCCGTGGATCCTGTGTCGCAACGCCGGTCGGGCAACGATCGGTGTGACAGCTTTGCGACTGGATGCAGCCGAGCGCGAACATGAAACCGCGCGCGGCATTGCACCAGTCCGCACCGAGACTCAAGGTGCGCGCGAGATCGACGGCGGTAATCACCTTGCCGCTTGCGCCGATGCGGATCCTGTCGCGCAGGTTGAGGCCGACGAGGGTGTTGTGCACCAGCATCAACGCCTCGCGCAGGGGTGCGCCGACGTGATCGGTGAACTCCAGCGGCGCCGCACCGGTGCCGCCTTCGCCGCCGTCGACGACGATGAAATCCGGCAGGATGCCCGTCGTCGTCATCGCCTTGGCGATGCCGAACCATTCCCACGGATGGCCGATTGCGAGCTTGAACCCGGTCGGCTTGCCACCGGAAAGGTCGCGCAGGCGCGCGATGAAACGCAGCAGGCCTTCGGGCGTGTCGAACGCCGAATGGCGCGATGGAGAAATGCAGTCCTCGCCCATCGGCACGCCGCGCGTTGCCGAGATCTCGGCACTGACCTTCGGCGCGGGCAGCACGCCGCCGTGACCGGGCTTGGCGCCTTGCGACAACTTCAGCTCGATCATCCTGACCTGCGGCAGTACGGCCTTTTCGGCGAACCTCGCTTCACTGAACACGCCCGCGCGCTCGCAGGCACCGAAGTAGCCCGAGCCCAGTTCCCACACGATGTCGCCGCCGTTCTCGCGGTGGTACTCCGACAGCGAGCCCTCGCCGGTGTCGTGGTAGAAGCCGCCGCGGCGCGCGCCTTCGTTGAGCGCGCGGATCGCGTTCGGCGAGATCGCGCCATAACTCATCGCCGAGATATTGAACACGCTGGCCGAGTACGGCTGCGTACATTGCGGGCCGCCGACCGAGATGCGGAAATCGTGGCTGTCGATGAGGCTTGGCCGAATCGAATGGTTGAGCCATTCGTAGCGTTCTTCATACACGTTGATTTCGGTGCCGAACGGGCGCACGTCGAGCGCATTCTTCGAGCGCTGCTTCACGACGGCGCGTTGCACGTGGGAGAACGGCACTTCCTCGTTGTCCGACTCGACCACGTACTGGCGCAGCATCGGCCGCACCATCTCGAAGAAAAAGCGGATATGGCAGATCAGCGGGTAGTTGCGGCGCAATGTCGACCGCGTCTGTGCAAGATCGGCAATGCCGATCGCGACCAGCGCAGCGGAAACGATCGCGATCAGCTTGGCCGCGCGTCCGTCGTGCCAGCCGAGCAACGCGAGCACGCAGACCAGCACGCACAGCGCGAACGCGAGATACCTCGAAGGCAGCCACTTTTCCATCGCCACTCCTGCTCGAGCCGCAGCGGCGCTCGATACACCGCGAAGCGATGAGCATAGCCGAGGTTTCGCCGGCGGCATTGCGGGCTAAACTGGGCGCATGGACGAAACCGAGCGCCCGAAGACACCGCGCAAGCGGAAATCGCCAGCCGCGGATGCCACCGTGCCGCCAGGCGATACGCCGGCGCTACCGAAACCGCCGCTGCGTCGCGCTGCGGCGAAACCCGTTGCGACGGATGAAGTGGAAACAAGGCCGCGACGCGCAGCGCCGAAGCCGGCGTCCTCTTCGTCGGAAGTGACGCCGCGCGCGCGCGCCGTGCGCAAAACGCTGCCCTTGCCGTTGCCTGACGTCGAGCCGCCGGTGACGGCTGCGAACCCTGCGCAACGGTCGACACCCCCGACGGCCTCGGAGCAACCGCCATCGACGTCATCACCGCGCGTCTCTCCACCGGTGGCACAAGCGATGTCCGGCGCTGCGAAGGAAGCGCCTGCGCCCGCCGTACGCGCCACCCCCGGCGAACGCAGCGCTGCACCCATCCCGATGCCGGCGACCCCGACACCGCACATCCCGGTGAATGTCGTCGCGCCGGCATTTGCCGCGCCGCAAGCGCCCGCAGCACCGCAACACGCATCGTCGGCGGCGCCAGCCACACCGCCGATCAGCGTGACGCTCCCAGCGGCGCCGGCTCGGCCCGTGGATCCCGCAGCGGTTGCGAACGCAAGCGTTGCTGCGCCTGAGCACGCGGCGCGCGTGCAAGCGGAAGCGCGCGCGGCGGCGACGACCGCCCCATTGTCTCCGTCGGCACTGCCCGCATACACGCCGATCGCGCACACGCCGATCACCGAAGCACCGAAGGTCGAGCAACGTGCGCAGGGAGTGCCGTCGACACCGACACCCCGCTTGCAGAACAATGCGGCGACGACGACGACAGCGGCAACCGCGTCCACGAAGGCTCCGCAACCCACTGCGCAGGCGACGCGGCCGGCGCCCGCTTTTGCATCGCCAGCCACGCCCGCACAGAATCCGATGCCGAAGCCGCCGATTGCGACATCGTCGGCGTCGACGCCGGTCCCGCCGCAGCGCAACCCGCCGC
>JBDSBK010000397.1:0-13964 GCA_039921645.1 Dokdonella sp. | reverse complement strand
AGGAATGGAAGCGTGGTACGCCGCTCGCCGACGCAAAACTCGTCCACGAAGGCACCGACGACGACCTCGCCATCAATCCGTCGAGTGATCTCACGCCGGGATTCGAGCGCGATTTCATCATTCGCAGAATCGATTTCTACAACAGCGAAACCTTCCTCCGCAGCAAGGACGGCACGCTGACCCGGATCGACGCGCCACTCGACGCGGTGGTCGATTCGCATCGCGAATGGCTGCTGATCCAGCCGCGCAGCGAATGGACGACTGGCGGCAAGACCTGGCCATCCGGCGCACTCCTCGCAGCGGATTTCGATGCGTTCATGGCCGGAAAGCGCGAACTCACGGCCTTGTTCTTGCCGACCGAAACGACGTCGCTGTCGAGCTATTCGTGGACGCGCCATCACCTGATCCTGAATATCCTCGACGACGTAAGTGGCCGCCAGCAGGTGCTGACGCCGGCGCACGGCAACTGGAAACATCACGATCTGGCAGGGGAGCATGTGCTCAGCACGGTCGAGGCCAGCGGCGTCGATGCGGACAGCAGCGATGCGTATTTCCAGAGCGTGACCGGCTTTCTCGTGCCGGAGACGCTCTACTACGGCACGCTCGGCAAGGGCGCGGCGATGCCGATCAAGCGCGCGCCGGCATTCTTCGATGCATCGAAGAATGTCGTGCACCAGTACTTCGCGACATCGAAGGACGGCACGCGCATCCCGTATTTCGAGGTGAGCGCGAAGAAGCTTGAAATGAATCATGCCAACCCGACGTTGCTGTACGGCTACGGCGGTTTCGAAGTTTCCATGCAGCCCAGATACAACGGCAGCGTCGGTCGCGCCTGGCTAGAACGCGGTGGCGTCTTCGTCGTCGCCAATATCCGTGGTGGCGGCGAATACGGTCCACGCTGGCATCAGGCAGCGCTGAAGGCCTATCGCCTGCGCGCCTACGAGGATTTCGCCGCCGTCGCGCAGGACCTGATCGATCGCGGCGTCACGTCGCGCGCGCATCTGGGTGCCGAAGGCGGCAGCAATGGCGGTCTCCTCACCGGCAACATGCTGACGCTGTATCCCCAGCTGTTCGGCGCAATCGTCTGCGAAGTGCCCTTGCTCGACATGAAGCGCTACACGCATCTTTCCGCCGGTGCGTCGTGGATGGCCGAGTATGGCGATCCGGACAAGGCGGATGAGTGGGCGTACATCAAGACGTTCTCGCCGTACGAAAACGTCACTGCCGGACAGGACTATCCGCCGGTACTGTTCTACACGGCGACCAGCGACGACCGCGTCGGTCCGGTGCAGGCGCGCAAGATGGCCGCGAAGATGCAGGACATGGGCTATGCGAACGCGTGGTTCTACGAAAACACCGAGGGTGGCCACGGTGCGGCGGCGGACAACAAGCAGTCGGCATTCATGCATGCGCTCGCGTACACCTTCCTGTGGGATCACCTTGCGAAGCAGGCATCGAAATGAACATCGCACGCGCATTGCTCACGTTCGCAATGGCGGGTTCACTGCACGCTGCCGAACCGTCTTTCGCGACGGTCGATGCGGCACTGACGCAGGCGAAGAAGGCGCACACCCCGTTGCTGCTCGATTTCACGGCGCCCTGGTGCTACTCGTGCTACTTCATGGCCACGCACGTGTTGAACGGCACGGAGTGGAATGCGCTGGAAGCGAAAGCCGTGATCGCCACCGTCGATGCCGATTCGCCGGACGGCGCCGCGTGGATGCAGAAACTTGCGATCAAGGCGCTGCCCGCCTATGTCGTGCTCAACGAGGACGGTGTCGAACTCGGACGCATCCTCGCCGAGCAGCCGCGCGAAAAGTTCTACCCGATGATCGACCGCATCATCGCCGGCGCAAGCACCCTGGACGGGTTCAAGTCGAAGGCTGCGGCAGGTTCGCTTGACGCGGTTGCGGCCGTGCTCGGGGCGTATCAGGCGCGCGATGACGGCAACGGCGGTCTGGACTGGTATCAGAGCCTGCCTCGGAGCGTGCGCGATCACGCCGAGAAGGACGCGCGCATCACACTGTGGCGCGATCGCCTCGATCTTGCACGTGCGACGCAAGCAAAGGATGACGCCGGCATCGTGAGCGCGGCCCAGCGCGTACTTGCCGGAGATATCGGTTGCGACCGTCCGTATGTCATCGACCCGATGCTCGCAGCGAGCGAAAAGCAGGCCCATTCGGCTCGCATTGCGCTGCTGAAGCCGCAACGAGCGGCGCTGGAACACATGCTCGTGCACGACGTCTTCGTCACCAAACCCGCCTGCGCGGACGAGCGCAGCATCGTCATCGCAATAGCAGATGTCGATGCCGCACTCGGTGATGCGAAAGGCGAGAAAGCCGTACTCGATCTTGCGATCGAATCGGTTCAGCAACAGCTCCAACAGCTTGGGAATCGTCTCGAACGGGATCGCAATGCGGCGGACAACCTGCGCGTCTACCTCATGCGGGCAAAACGCATCGAAGAGCTCGACGCGCTGTATTCGCAACTGATCGCGGCCTACCCGGATGACTACGTCTATCCGTATCGCTATGGCAAAAGCCTGCTCGAACGCGGCAATGCGGCTGCGGCGCTGCCCTTGCTCGAAAAGGCCGCCGACAAGGCCTACGGCGTCAATCGCTTGGCGGTCGCGATGCAGCGGGTGAAGGCGCTGAAGGCGCTAAAACGCCAGAGCGATGCGGACAAGGTGGTCGCCGACGTGCTCGAACAGAACGGGCAGTGGTTCCCGGAGCAGGTCGCGCAGTTGAGGGCGGCATTGAAATCCTGAGGCGTCTAAACCTTCAGGCCGCTATTCGCATCTGAGCCAGGGTCTTACTCGGAGTGATCAACATGCGCAGCCTTGTTTTCCTGTCTCTTTTGGTCCCCGCGCTGGCCACGGCGAATGAATGCCGTTTCAGCGCAGAGCGCGATTTCGATGCCGATGCAGCGGGTCTCGCCAGCGTCGCCTTCGCTCTGGGTTCGAGTGATGTCGCCGTCGAAGGCGTGCCGGGTCTGGCCAAGGTCGAGGTGCGCGGCAAGGTCTGTGCGTCCGATCAGGCCTGGCTTGCGGGAATTACCGTTGACCAGCAGCGTGCCGGCGATCGCCTGACGATCACGCCGCATGAGGATCGTGCGGCGAACTGGAGCTGGTTTGGTTCCAGTTACGCGTACATGGACCTGCGCGTGCGCGTGCCGGCGAAGCTTGCCGTGAATATCCGCGGCAGTTCGGGCGATGCCGACGTGAGCGGCGTGGCAGCGCTGGGTTTCGACGCGAGTTCCGGCGATCTGCAGGTCAGGCATATTGCCGGTCCGCTGACGATCGAAGTCAGTTCCGGTGACGTGACCGGCGAGGATGTGGGGGCCGTCGAGATCCAGCGGACTTCGTCGGGCGACATCAATCTTCGCGACGTGCGTGGCGACGTCAAGGTCGGGCGTGCCGGTTCCGGCGATCTGCAGTTCGATCACGTTGGCGGTGGCGTGCAAATCGGCAGCGTTGGCTCCGGTGACGTTTCGGTCAGCCACGTCGATCGCGATGTCGATGTCGATTCGATTGGCTCGGGCGATGTCAGCGTCGACAACGTCGGCGGCAATTTCACGCTGCGTTCGCGCGGTTCCAGCGATGTGCATCACCACGATGTGCGCGGCAAGGTGTCGGTTCCGCGTGACAACGACGATTGATACGTGACACGCGGAACGGAGGTGGCTTCGTTCCGCGCCCGCGCGGTCCCTGCGGTCGGTTCATCGAAGCCATTGGCGAAGCGCGCGTCACCGCCGCTCGGCGCGGCGCAGGTGCGCCATCCGTCGACTTGACGCGCCGGCACCGGAATCGACCCGGCTGCGATCGGAGGTCGGCCTGGTTCGGAAATGCTGTTCGACAAGCCGCGGAAATCCACGGAAAAACGTCCGTGCGTGCGTCGCGACGGAGCAAGCACGTGCCAGCGGTCTCGGCGAGGGACCGTGCGAGCTTGCCTGGAATAACGATTCGCCATTGCAGATCATTGATCCACAAGGGTGTTCCGGATGGCGGGGATGGTGGCTATGGGTGGACTCGAACCACCGACCCCAGCATTATGAGTGCTGTGCTCTAACCAGCTGAGCTACATAGCCTTGGGACGTGCGCAGCGTCTGCTTCCGAAGCCGCGCGAGGGGCGAGCGATTCTAGTGCCATCGCTCAGGGTGTCAAGCAGTCAATCGCCGATCGACGCCGTGCCGTCTTGCCGCAGGCGCAAGGCGTGTGGAAGAATCAGGCGCATCAAGTTGTTACAGGTCATTCGCCGTGATCGATCCCGATGGCTACCGACCTAATGTCGGCATCATTCTGCTCAACGCAAACGGGCACGTATTCTGGGCGCGGCGCATCGGCCGCGACGGCTGGCAGTTCCCGCAAGGTGGCATGCGCAGCGACGAGACGCCGATCGAGGCAATGTACCGCGAGCTCGAGGAGGAAACGGGCTTGTGTCCGCACCATGTCGAGGTGCTCGGCGCGACGCCCGGATGGCTGCGCTACCGGCTGCCGCCGCGACTCGTGCGCCGGCACGAACGGCCCGTGTGCATCGGCCAGAAACAGGTCTGGTTCCTGCTGCGCATGGTGGGCGAGGAAACCGCATTCCGGCTCGATGCGAACGAGCACCCCGAGTTCGATCACTGGCGCTGGGTGGATTTCTGGTACCCCGCAGCGCATGTCGTGAACTTCAAGCGTCGTGTGTACGAGCAGGCGCTGCGCCATCTGGTGATCCTTGCCGAAGGCAGCTGCAGCGTGTCGCTGCGCGAGCAGCAGTGGCAGGTCGAATTGGTCGCCGCAACCTGAACGGATTCACCTCCGCGTTGTGTGGTTGACAATCATTCTCATTTGCATTTGAATGGCGGAGTCCGATTCGGGGTTTCGCCATGTACGTCTGCATTTGCAACGCCATCACCGATCATTCGATCCGCGAAGCTGCCTCGGCGGGCGTTCGCTCGTTCCCGGAATTGCGCGCGCGTACCGGCTGTGGCGACTGCTGCGGCAGCTGTGAAGAACTGGCTCGCGAAATCCTCGACGCTGCCGCAAAGCCGCGCCTGCTCGACTTGCCGCTGATGGCCGTCGCTGCCTGAGCCGGGGCGGCGTCTGCTCGCACGTGAATGCGTGCGATTTTCGTTTCGTCCCCCTCGTGATGCGCACGTTATAGTCGGCGTTCGACAGGTCGCTGCACGCGTCCGCAGATACAGTCCGGAGAATTGCGATGAAGGGACATCCGACGATCATCGGGCACCTCAACAAGGCGCTCTACAACGAACTCACGGCGATCAACCAGTATTTCCTTCACGCCCGCATGTATCGCAACTGGGGCTACAAGGAACTGGCGGAGCACGAGTACAAGGAATCGATCGACGAGATGAAGCACGCCGATCGCCTGATCGAGCGCATCCTGTTTCTCGACGGTCTGCCCAACCTGCAGGCGCTAGGCAAATTGCTGATCGGCGAATCGCCGAAGGAAGCGTTGAGCTGCGACCTGCAGCTGGAGCAACTGGCGCTACCCGATCTCAAGGCGGGAATCGTCGATTGCGAGAAGCTCGGCGACTACGTCAGCCGTGAATTGTTCGAGCACATCCTCGAGTCGGAAGAGGAGCATATCGACTGGCTCGAAACGCAGCTCGGACTGATTGCGCGGCTCGGTGAAGTGGCGTACCTGCAGACCAAGATCGGAAGCTGAGCCGCGAGCACGAGTCGGCTTCCGGTTGGCCGGATCGGAACCGGCGGCTTGCGGATATCCGTTGCGCCCGGCTTCGCGTTACATCATCGCAGCCTGGAAATCGAATGCGAGTTCGGCACCGGCTTCCTGCACGAAATTGCCCTGGATGAAGTCGACGCCTGCAGCCCACAACGTCGCAGCGCCGCGCGCGTCCTCGACACGCGGCGCGATCACGCGCTTGCCGTCGCTCTGCAGGCGCTCGACCAGCGTGCGCAACTCCACGCCGATGAGCGCATCGTCGAAGCGCAGGTAACGCGGTGAAACCTTGATGTAGTCGATCGGCAATGCCTGCAGCAGACGTTCGCCGAGCACACCGGCTTCGAAGCCCGACAGACTGAAACGTGCGCCTGCATCTTTCGTCGCCTTGGCGTAGCGGCTCACCGCGGTCAATGCGCGCGTCGCATCATTCGCCGACAGTTCAACGCACAGCGTATCGCCGGCAATCGGATGTCGCGCGAGCAGTTCGCGTAGCCAGTCCGGGCTGTCCGGATCGCGCACGCTGTGGAGCGACTGGCTGACGAACAGGCGCGGTGTGCGCACGTCATGCAGATTCCGGCCGAGCAGGTGGACGCAGCGTTCGAGGACCCAGCGATCCACCGCGACCATCAGACCGGCGCGTTCGGCCGCCGGGATGATTTCGGCGGCGGTATGCAGTTGCTCGTCGTCGTCTTGCAGGCGCAGCAGCACCTGGAATTGCTCGTCTTCTTCGCCACGCAACGAGACGATGGGCTGGAACAACAGCTGGAAACCGTCGCTCTCGAGTGCGGTGCGAATGCGTTCGATGAGGCTCGCATCGATCGCGGCTTCGATCTTGCGCACGACGGATACGCCATGCCGACCTGCCGCACGCGCGTTGTCGATCGCATCACGCGCTGCATTTTGCATGGCTTCGGCCCGGGTCGCTCCCGTCACGAACGGGCATACGCCGACATCGAAGAGAAAGCGCTGGCCGTCGATGAAGGTCTCGCGTGCAATGCGGTCGCACAGGTTGAACGCATAGGCGTCCAGCAGTCCCGGGTCGCAATCGGGGTTGAACAACAGGAAGCCGTCGTTGCCAACGCTTGCGACTAGATCGTTGCGCCCCACGTGGGCAACGAGAAAATCGCCGACCTCGACCATGTGCGCGTCATGAGGCGCGTTGCCCGACTCCTGAGAACGCGCCTGAGCGTCCTGCAGCGAAAACAGCAGCAGACCACCCGCACGGATGCCGGCATCCTCCATGGCGAGGCATTCCGATACGCGTCGCAGCAGTTGGTCGCGCGTGCGCCCCGCGTTCGCAACGATCGTCGATTCGTCTGGAAGTGCGCCAGCGGCACCTTGGTCTGCCGGCGCCTTTGCCGCGATCGCAGCGCGGCTGGCCACCACGGCGGACGGCGCTGGCGCTTCCGCGTGAGCGGCCGTCTGCATCACGACAGCGTTGCGCGACGATGGCAGCGTTCCGTTGGCGAAGCGCGTCCAGTACTGGTCCGGTGGCACGACCAACAACGGAAATCCTAGTTCGTGCGTAGCTCCGGCGATCATGATGCTCGTCGCTTCGTCGGCGACGGGTGTGGCGTTCCCGGGAGGCTGTTTTTGCGCAAGCAAACCGATCAATTTTGCGATACGCACCGAAGCCGCATGGTCCGGCAGGCGCGGCGGATGCAATAGATCCGCAACGGCCTGATGCAGCGCATCGAGGCAGGCCGCCAGATCGGCGTTCTCGGGGGTGCGGCACGCTCCCGCGATCATCGCGGCGTCTTCGGCCAGCAGTTGCAGCGCATTGATATCCCAGCACGCCGGGCCGAGGCGCTCACCGCGTTGACGCAGGCGTGCGAGCCGTTGCGGCAATTGCGCCTGCAGTACGTGATCTCGATTCGAACCTTGCGCGTGCACCGCGTGCGCCAGCATGCGCCACCTCCAGAAACCGGACTATACGCCGCCGTGCGAACGGCTGGACGGCTCAGGGTTTGAGGATGACCAGAAGCACGATGGCGATCAACAGCAACGCCGGAATCTCGTTGAAAATCCGCAGCCAGCGGCTCGAGTAGCGCCGCGTATCGCAGGCGAACTCGCGCGTGAGCCGCACCAGCATCACGTGATAGGCGATCAGCAAAACGACGAGTCCGAGTTTTGCGTGCAGCCAGCCTTGTTGCAGGTAAGCCGGTGCCGCCTGCGCGTAGGCACCGAGCGTCAACGCGCCAAACACGAGAGCGAGTCCGCCGCCGACATGCGTGATGCCGAGCAAGCGCCGTTGCATGATCTTGAGGCGCTCGCGCACGACCGGTTCGGTCGCCTCTACGTGGTAGACGAACAATCGAGGCAGATAGAAAAGCCCCGCGAACCAGGTCACCACGAAGATCACATGGAACGCCTTCAGCCAGAGCATGCGCGACTCCCGGATGGGGCGCCGAGTATAGCGGTGGCACGGTCCGGCACGCGTTTGCCTTGACCCGCGCGCGGCGCGCGACTATAAGCGTCGGCCTCTCCGCGCGCTCGCGCGGCTGCGTGACGAATCATGGCCACTCCCGTTCCTTCCCTGGTAATCCGTCGGCACGACCCGGCGCAGCAGCGCCGCACGTGGCTGCAGCTCGGCTTGGTGTGGCTGGGCTCGCTGCTCATCGTGGGTACGCTGGTTGCCTATTTCATCGCGCGTGCCTCGCAGCATGACGGTGCCTCCAGGCTCGCTGTCGTCGACAAGGCAGGTGAGCTGTTGAAGTCGCGGATTGCGGTATTGGAGCGCTCCGAGCAGGTCGCCAAGGCCGCACTCGTCGATCTGCAGCAGACCTTGCGCGAACGCGACGAGGAGGTTGCCGGCTTGCGCGCCGACCTGGCGTTCTACGGTCGTCTGGTGGGCGGCAGCAAGCGCGAGGGCCTGGCGGTGCATGCGCTGCGGATGCGTGCGGTCAAGGATTCCAAGGCATGGAACATGATCGCCACCTTGACGCAGAACTTTCAGCGCGGCCAGGACGTCAAGGGGCGGCTGACGATGAGCGTCGAAGGCGTGCAAGGCGACAAACTGACCACGCTCGACTGGAGCGCGCTGGCCCAGGGCCAGGACAAGGCCGGAATCGAGTACGGCTTCAAGTATTTCCAGCAGGTGAGCGGTACCATCATGCTCCCCGATGGTTTCGCGCCCAATCGCGTGATCGTTCGGGCCGACGGCGAAGGGGCGCGCGTCGAGCAGGAATTTTCTTGGAAGGATGCCATCAAGGGCGAGGAGAGCGACGATGTTCGGCAATGACAAGCGCGGCGCGAAGGCGACCGCGGCGATCAATACCCTGATCGCGGAAGGCACCACGATCCGTGGCGACGTACATTTCAACGGCGGCCTGCATCTGGAGGGCGTCATAGAGGGTTCTATCGCGGCAGAGGGCGCCGATTCCGTGCTGACCTTGAGCGAGAAAGGCCGTATCAACGGCGAAATACGTGTCTCCAACGCAGTGGTCAACGGCACCGTCAACGGTGATCTTTTCGTCGGCGAGCGACTCGAACTCGCCAACAACGCGCGCATCGACGGCAACGTGCACTACAAGGTGCTGGAGATGGCCGCTGGCGCCCAGGTCAACGGCAAGATGCTGTTCCAGACCGATGCGCCGCGCCGCCTGTCCGCGCCGGATGTTGCCGCCGATCTCGGCGACGATGTCGAGCCGGTTGGCGCTTGAAAAAGCGCTTGATCGGGCCGATCTGTACATGGGTTCCCGCCGCAAGACTCCTTGACCCATGAACGACACCCTCACGCCAAGCTATCTCGATGCCGACAACGCGCCGTTGCTGTTTACCGATGCGGCGGCCGGCAAGGTACGCGAACTGATTGCCGAAGAAGGCAATCCGGCGTTGAAACTGCGTGTCTACATCAGCGGCGGCGGTTGCTCCGGATTCCAGTACGGCTTCACCTTCGACGAAGCGCGCGCGGACGATGACCTGGCGATCGACAACAGCGGAGTGACGCTGCTGGTTGATCCGCTCAGTCTGCAATATCTCGCCGGTGCCGAGATCGACTATTCCGAATCGCTGACGGGAGCCCAGTTCGTGATCCGCAATCCCAATGCGAAGACGACCTGCGGCTGCGGTTCGTCGTTTACCGTATGAGGGCAGCAGCGCGCATGCGCGCAGGTTCTTGTTCGTGAGCGAACGCATCAATATCTTTGCCGGCACCGCACTCGAACGCAACGCGGAACTGCGCGACGACATCGAATGGGCCAACGCTCAACGGTCCGATACCAAGGCGCGTTTCCTGGTGCTTGGCGAGGAGCACCCCGCCGGGCGCCGCGCGCTCGCGAACGCGACGTCCGACGCGTTGCGCTGGCTCGATCATGCGGAACATCGCGAACTTGCCATCGACCTGCCGCTGACGTATCTCGGTCAGGACGACGTCGGCCCTCTGTTTTCACTGAGTGCGGATGCTTCGTTCGCCGAGCGCGTCGCGGCGGACTTCGATGGCGCGTTCATCGACCTGCGCAACGCAGGCGTGCGCCTGCACCCGTTCCAGGCCGGCGTGTTCGCGTACGCGCGCGCGATCGCACACTGGCAGGCGCGCACGCGCCATTGCAGCGCCTGCGGCGCCGCGCTGGAATTGCTGGCGCTGGGTCACCGTGGCAAATGCACGAATCCGGCCTGCGCGCTGGAGCATTTCCCGCGCGTCGATCCGGCGATGATCGTGATCGTCAACTGGCGCGACCAATGCCTGCTCGGCAGCCAGTCGTCGTGGGCGGAGAACCGCTGGTCGACGCTGGCCGGTTTCATCGAGCCGGGCGAATCGCTCGAGGACGCCGTACGTCGCGAGGTGTTCGAGGAGGCCGGCGTGCGCGTCGGTGCGTGCGCCTATCATTCCTCGCAGCCATGGCCATTTCCGTCTTCGCTGATGCTCGGATTTACCGCAGAAGCGACGGACCCTTCGATCACGATCGGTCGCGAACTCAGCGACGCGCGCTGGTTCGGCGTCGACGAGTTGGTCGGCGGCCTTGCCGAGGGTCGCATCGTGCTGCCGCCGCGCCTGTCGGTGTCCCACGAACTGATCGCCCACTGGCTGCGCGAGAAATCGGGTCTCGAGCTGGCCGATCTGCTTTCTAGCGAGCCTTGGCAAAAACCGCGCGCCTGAGCGCAGCGCTCCGCTAGAATGCGGCATCGCCCAGCGCATTCTTCCCAGAACACCTCATGGCCAAGATCCTGCTTGCCGCCCTGCTGGTCATTGCCGGCGCCCACGCCTTGCCTGACCTCGCCCGCTGGCGTGATTTTTCCTGGCTAAAGGTATGGCTGGCGCAAGGAGCGCGCCGCCATGAAGGTACTGTTCGTTCGCGTTATCCGCTGGTGTTGTTACCGCTCGCATTGTTTGCCGTCTGCGCCCTGATCCAGGTCGCATTGCATCACGTGCTGTTCGGTCTGCCGGCGTTCGCTTTCGGCGTCGTCGTGCTGTTCTACTGCTGGGGACCGCGCGACCTCGATGCGGACATCGATGTCGTGCTCAAGGCGCCCGACAGCGATCGGCGCAGTGCCGCAGCGCAGGCGCTGCGACCGGATCCAGCGGTCGCGACGTTGCCGCTGGAATCCGCACCACTGGTCGAAGCCACGTTTGCCTCCGCTCTCTCGCGTATTTTCGGTGTGCTGTTCTGGTTCGTCGTGCTGGGACCTGCGGGTGCGCTCGGCTATCGCGTCGTGCAACTGATCGCACGCAATACCGCTTTCGCGTCCGAGGTCGAGCCGGAGCAGCGCGCATTGCTCGAACGCGCCGCGCTCGTGCTCGACTGGGCGCCGTCGCATCTGGTCGCGCTGACGCTGGCTCTGGTGTCGGAGTTCGACGCGGTCATCAAGACATGGCGCGATTACCACGCCGCGCACGGGCAGGGCTATTTCACGCTCGATCTCGGTTTCCTCGGCGCGCTTGCACGCGCTGGTGTCGATGCCGATATCGTCGCCGGCGACGGTTACGCGACCGAAGTCAGCAATCCACTGGTCGCTCTCACCGATGCACGTCGCGTGCTGCGGCGCATCCTGGTGGCCTGGCTTGCCGTGATTGCACTGATCGCGCTGGCCACGCTGACGCATTGAGCGGGCGTACGCCACGCTTCTAGCGTCCGCTCACATTTTATCCAGCACCACGCGCAGCACGTTGCGTGCTGCCTGCGGCTTGCCCAGTCCGCGCGCACGCTGCGCCAGTGCCGCCAGTCGCTGCGGGTGCGTGAACAATTCGCGCACGCGATAATCGAGCGCCGTCGCATCGACCGCCTTCAATGCGGCGCCTTGTTCGAGAAGATGATCGCAATTGCGCTCCTCCTGACCCGGAATCGGCGCATGCACGATCATCGGCCGACCGAGCGCGAGACACTCCGACGTCGTCAGGCCACCGGGCTTGGTGATGACGAGGTCGCACGCCGTCATCAGGCGTTCGACGCGATCGGTGAAGCCTTGCGCAACGATCCGATCAGGATAGCGCACCGCAAGTGCACGCAGCCTGTCGAGCATCTTCGCATTGCGTCCTGCGAGCGCGACGAGTTGGAAATCCCCATCCAGCGCGAGCAGGCGCTCGGCGACTTCGTCGAGCCCGCCGAGTCCGGCGCCACCACCCATCAGCAGGATCGTCTTTCTATTCGGGTCCAGTCCGAATTCGCTGGCGCATTCGACGCGATCGTGTGCAAGCGCGAACGCCGGCATGATCGGGATTCCGTGCGTGTGGATCTTCGCGGCATCGATACCGCGCGCCTGCATGCGATACGCGACTTCGTCGTTGGCGGCGAAATAGCCCGCCATGTCCGGCACTACCCACATGCCGTGCAAGTCGAAATCGGTGACCACAACGTAGACGGGACTGGTCATCCGCGCGCGGCTGCGTTCGCGCATGAGCAGCTCCGCGGGCAGAAAATGCGTACAGATCACCGTGTCAGGCGCGAAGGCTGCGATCGCCTTGCGCAATGCGTGCGTGTTGAGCCGTTCCATCGCGCGGCGCAGGCGCGCCATCGGCGCATTCGGCGGCGTGTTGTCCATGATCCTGTACAGCATCGCCCACGTTGCAGGTGAGTGCTCGACGAGCTTCAGGTACGCATCG
This sequence comes from Dokdonella sp., assembly GCA_039921645.1. Taxonomy (GTDB): domain Bacteria; phylum Pseudomonadota; class Gammaproteobacteria; order Xanthomonadales; family Rhodanobacteraceae; genus Dokdonella_A. The sequence goes on along the minus strand of JBDSBK010000397.1, from coordinate 1,238 downwards.
GTGTAGAGTTTGCGGAATGCAGCGGGGACGTAGTCCATCACGTCCAGATGAAGCGCTTCGACATCGAAGTCCTGCGCCGCCACGCGCAAGGCTTCGGCCGCGCGCACATGGCCGGCGCCGGCGGAGACGCTGAGCAGCAGAAGTCGGGTCATGATCGGGGGCCTGGATTCGTGGGCCCGCGTGCGTTGCGCGCGGATGGCGCCAGAGCAGGGCGATTCGCGTTTCGGATTCCGCGCGAGAGGACTTTCATCAAGCCCACGCGCCGCGCAGTGCACGCACGCGTTGCTCGAGCGTTGCCGCATCGGCTTGCGCAGACGCTACCGGCGTATCGACGGCGACGCCGATGCGCGACCGGAAACGGCGCGGCAGGCGCGAACGGCCGAGCGCCGTGTCGTGCCGGCTGAAGACCGAGCCCCAGAGTCCACGCAGCGCGAGTGGAATCACCGGTACCGGCCGTCGCGCGAGAATCTGTTCGACGCCGGGGCGAAAGCTCGCTATCTCGCCATCGCGGGTGAGTCCGCCTTCGGGAAAGATGCACACCAGTTCGCCGTCGGCGAGCGCGCGATCGACTTCGTCGAATGCGCGCTCGAGCAGGGCCGGATCTTCCTTGCGACCGGCGATCGGAATCGCCTTTGCAGTGCGGAAGATGAACCGCAACACCGGGATGTTGAAGATCTTGTAGTACATCACGAAGCGTATCGGACGCCGTACGACGCCGCTGACGATCAGCGCATCCATGAAGCTGACATGGTTGCAGACCAGCAGGGCAGCCCCCTGATCCGGAATCTTCTCGAGCCCCTCGACCTTGATCCGATACAACGCGCTGACGAGGATCCAGGACAGGAACCGCATCAGGAATTCCGGCACCAGGGTGTAGATGTAGATCGCGACGACCGCATTGAGCAGGGCGGTGGCGAGGAAGATCTGCGGGATCGAGAGGCCGAGCGTGCCGAGGCCGATGCCGAACGCCGCGGCGGCGACCATGAACAACGCATTGATGATGTTGTTGCCGGCGATGACGCGCGACAGTTCGCTGCGTTCGGCGCGGCTTTGCACCAATGCGAACAAGGGCACGATGTAGAAGCCCGCGAAAACGCCGAGCAAGGTGAGGTCGAGCGCGATGCGCCAGCTGCCCGGCGCCGCAAGGAAGGCGAATGCGCCAAGCCCACTGGTTGCCGCAAGCGTGGGGCGCGCGAAGTACAGGTCGATGCCGAACAGCGACAATCCGATCGACCCGA
>JBDSBK010000396.1:0-8012 GCA_039921645.1 Dokdonella sp. | reverse complement strand
CTTCGTCACGCGTCGGCATCGCCGCGGCAATCATCGCTTTTTCCTCGGTACTGATCGGCGGCGCAACCGGGTAGTTGTCGATCGTGATCGTGTTGCCGTCGGCGGAAACCAGCGTGTCGAGTGCCTTGACCAGATGCCAGGAAGGGCTGTCGACCATCGCTTTCAACGAGGAGTGGATATCCTTCGCTGGCCCGCGTCCCCACTTCTCGCCACTCGATACGAGCTCAAGTTCGACGACGCCTTTAGCACCGAGCGTGACGGTGACGCCGCCATCGAGATCCTGCGAAGCCGACGGCATGAACACGCCGACCGTCTTCGCCATCGCCGCCTGTACTTCGGGCCGAAGCACGAGTTGGCCGATGTGCGGCGAGCCGATTTCTTCCTCGCCTTCGGCCACCATCACGAGGTTCACCGGCATCTTCTTGCCGGCGCCGCGAATCGCATGCAGGGCGGCGAGGAAGGCCGACTCCGGACCCTTCTGGTTGACTGCGCCACGGCCGACGATCGCCTTGCCGAGGCCGGGCTTGTCGACCAGTCGCGCTTCGAGCGGCGGGGACGTCCATTCGGCCGGATCGAATTGCTTCACGTCGTACATGAAGTACAGGCCGACCGTCTTTGCGGCACCCGCATCCAGCGTCGCGAACACGCCGGGCTTGCCATCGGTGTCGATGATGTCGACCTTCTGGAAGCCGGCATCGCGTGCGAGCTTTGCCATGTACTCGACGCCTTCGCGGGAATTGCGGTTCTCGGCCGCGATCGAGGGCAGGGCGATCCACTCTTGCAGGCGCTTGACGGCTTCGTCGTGGCGCTTGGTCACCTCAGCCTGGATGGCTGCGGTATCGGGTTTTGCCGCAACGCAAACTCCGGGCCCGCACAGCAGTGCGGACACGGCAACGGAAAATGCCACGGAGCGTTGGAAATCGCGATACATGAGGTAACCAGCGTTCATTGGCTTTCCCTTTCTGGTCGTCGAAACAGTCGGATAAGAGCGGTCGAATAACGGCGATTGCTACTTCTTCAACGCCTTTGCCGCGTCGAGCATCTGCTTCACGTGCTCGTTCGGGCTCATCGCCGAATACTCCGCCGCGATCGATCCGGAAGGCGCGATCAGGTACGACGAGCGGCTGGACCAGCCGGGTTTCATCGTCAATGTCGAATCGTATTCCTTGGCGACCTTCGCCCCGTCATCCGCCGCGACGGGAAATTTTCCACCGCAATGTTCGGTTTCCTTCGAGAAGTCGGCGAGTTCGTTGACGTTGCCTGCGGTGACGCCAATGACGCTGGTGTTTTCCGCCTTGAACTTGTCGATCGCTTCGGAGAACAGGTGCGCTTCGACGTTGCAACCCGACGTGTGCGCAGCCGGGAAGAAGTACACGACGACCGGGCCTTTCTTCAATGCGTCGGCGAGCTTGAACGTGAACGGTTGGCCAGCGAGATACGCGGGCAAGGTGAAGTCGGGGGCTTTCGCACCGACTTTCAACTCGGCGATTGCGTACGACGAGAATGCCGCGATACCAACAACGGCGACGGCGGCAATTGTCTTCAGATGCTTCATGTGGGTTTTCCCGAAGTTGAGTTCTGGACCTGCGATTTCGCAGATACGAATGACGCGATCACGAGGCCTGATGCGACGTCGCCTTGAACAAGTGACTGTGTTGCCTCAATCCATTCGAACTTTCTTCCCGTGTTTCATCACCATCACCGGATGCTCGGTTGCGCGAACATTCTTGAGCACGTCGCCGGGCACGGCGACAATGTCGGCGAACTTGCCGGTTTCAAGCGTGCCGGTGTCGGCATCGATGCCGAGCAACTTTGCCGATCCCTGGCTGCTCGTCATGAGGGCCGCGGCGGGACTCATGCCGAGATCGACGTAGTCGCCGAATTCTTCCGCGTTCATGCCGTGCGGATAGACGCCTGCGTCGGTGCCATACGCGATCAGCACGCCGACCTTCAGTGCGTTTTTCATCATCTCGCCGTGGGCGGCGTAGGCGGCACGTGCCTTCGCTGCAATCTTCGGAGGATAGGTGTCGGCTTTCTTGTCGACCCACAGTTGCGTCATGCGTGTCGGCACGAGATAGACGCCTTTCTGCTTCATCAGCTGCAATGTCGCTGCGGTGAGGAAGCTGCCGTGCTCGATCGAATCGACGCCGGCTTCGACCGCCTGTTTCGCGGCGAGATCGCCGTGTGCGTGCGCGGCAACCTTGCGCCGCCAGGCGTGGGCTTCGCTCATGATCGCGCCGAGTTCGGCGGGCGTGAGCTGCGGCACATCGACCGGATCGGACTCCGACAGCACGCCGCCCGAGGCGCAGATCTTGATCCAGTCGGCGCCGTATTTCATCTGCTCGCGCACGGCCTGCCGGCAAGATTCCGCGCCGTTGCAGACGCCCTCCATCGTGCCTGACGGCTTCATGCGGTCGGGCGGAACGGGTGCGCTGTCGCAGTGGCCGCCGGTGGATCCGATCGCGTGGCCGACGGCAAGAATCGTCGGACCTTCGGCGAGTCCATCCTTGATTGCGTTGCGCAGCGCCACGTCGATGAAATCGCTGCTGCCAACGTCGCGTACCGTGGTGACGCCCGCGCGCAGCGTCGTGCGTGCGTTCGCCTCTGCGTGAAACGATTGCTCGACCGCCGAGCGCAAGGTGTTCTCGTAGAACGACTTCGCCCAATTGTCGTCGTGATCCATCGTGATGTGCGTGTGCGCATCGATGAAGCCGGGCACGAGTGTCGCATCGCCCAGATCGATCACGTTCGCGTCGGCGGGAATCGCGGCGTCCCTGCCGACAGCAGCGATGCGCTCGTCCTTGACGACGATGATGCCGGGCGAGATCAACGTGCCGCTCTTGCCGTCGAACAGGTGCGCGGCTTTGAGCACCGTCGTCGTCGGCGTTGCCGATGCGCCAGCGGGGGCTTCGGCGTGGCTGACCATCGTCAACGCGAGTCCAGCGACAAACGCGGCAATGTTCTTCATGGTTCCCCTCCAGCGAATCGGTCCGCCAGTGTAGAACGAAGCAGGACGTCGCCGTTACCCCGGACGGGGAGCGTACCCATCGCCATCGGGGTGGCCGGGATTTCGATCGTCGTGCGGAGCAGAGGCGTGGTGCACGGTCGAGATCCGGCTAGGCAGATTCAATTGCGGGGCCTGCAACGATGCGGTCGCGGCCCTGCGCTTTTGCGCGGTACAGCGCCTCGTCGGCGCAACGCAGCATGCCGTCGGGCGATTCCCCAGCGACCGGGACCGCCACGGCGACGCCGATACTGATCGTCACGTGCGCGGCTGCGCCCGACGCGCGATGCTCGATCGCGAGCCCGCGAACGGCGTCGAGCATGCGTTGCGCGATGGACATCGAATCGGTGGCGCTGTCGCCGGCGAGCAGGATCGCGAACTCCTCGCCGCCGTATCGCGCGGCAATGTCCGCATCCGAATGCAGCACGTCGGTCAGCGCGCCTGCGACCGCGGTCAGCGCGACATCGCCGGCGAGATGGCCGTAGGTATCGTTGTAGGCCGTGAACGCATCGATGTCGCAGAGCAGGACGCCGAGCGGGGCGCCATTCGCCGCATGCGTATCCCACGCTTCGCGCAGACGCTGGTTGAACGCGCCGCGATTGGCGATATGCGTGAGGCCGTCGATCGCGGCCACGCGCTGCAGTTCGGCATTCGCATCGCGCAATGCTTCGGTGTGCTGCGCGATCTCGCGCGTGAGAGCGCGCTGACGCTCATGCAATCGCCACACGCGCAAGCGGTAGGTTGCGCCGAGCAAACCGATCACGGCAACGGCGGAAAGAGCACGGAACCACCACGTGTCGTTCCAGCCCGGCACGATCGTGAACGCCGCGCGCGTGCCTTCGCCGTTCCACACGCCATCGTTGTTGCTTGCGATTGCGTGGAACACATAGTCGCCGGGCGCGAGGTTCGTGTAGTTGGCAGTGCGGCTGCCGCCCGCATCGATCCAGTCGCGGTCGAAGCCCTCGATCCGGTAGCGGTATTTCACCGCTGCCGGTGCGACGTAACTCATCGCGGCATAGTGCAGTTCGATGCGTTCCACTTCGGGACCGATGCGGCCGACGTCGCCCGGGTCGACATCCTTGCCATTCACGAGCACGCGTTCGATGGCAATGGAAGGAGGCATCCGGTTCATGCGTTCGTGCTTCGGATCGACGATGACGACGCCGTTGGCCGTGCCGAACCACATGCGTCCGTCACGCGTGCGCCACGCAGGCGTCTGTGATGCGCCGTTCGCCTGTTGCGACAGCATGCCGTCGGTCTTGCCGAACCAGCGCGGTTCGATCGCCTGCTTGTCGCCGCGGTCGAGCGCATCGAGGTCGGCGCGCGCGATTTGCGCGATGCCGCGATTCGAGCTGACCCAGAAGTGACCATCGGCGTCATCGAGGATCGCAAAGGCCGCGTCGCCGTAGAATCCGGCGCGCTGTGTGAACGTCTGGACGCTCTGTCCGCGGATGCGCAGCAGACCCACGCTCGTTCCAAGCCACAGGCTGGCGTCGGGATCGCGATGGAATGCAAACACGCTCATGCCGGCGAGTCCGTTGGTGCCGCATCGATCGACGACACCTTCGTGCAGGCAACGCAAGCCGCTGCGTTCGCCGATCCACAGGCGCCCATCCGGCGCCTCGTACAGCGCCCGCACGTCGTCGCCGTGCGTGCCGTCGACGACACTGATCTTGTCGCCCCCCAGCGCGCCGGACGCAATTTTCGCGACGCCTTGCAGGGTGCCTGCCCACATGCCGCCGTCGCGACTCGCTGCGAACGCGAACACGATCGTGCCGGGCAGTCCGTCGCCGATGCCGAAGTTGCGCACCGTGCCATCGGCGGCGATGCGGCTTACCCCTTCGGTCGAACCGACCCAGAGATTGCCCGCGACGTCGGATTCGATCGCGCGTATCAGCAAGCTCGGCAGCTTCGCGTTGATGGCTTTCGCCGGCACCAGCACCTGGTTCTCGTAGCGCGAAAGGCCCGATCCGTCGGTGCCCACCCAGAGCGTGCCGGACCGATCCTCGTGCACCGCGCGCACGGCGTTGGAATCCATCGCGCCGCGTACCGTGACGAACTTGGAGTCGCTGAATCGGTGCACGCCACTCGAGGTGGTCCCCATCCACAGATTGCCTTCGCGATCCTCGAACATGGAGCGAACCGTCTCGCCAACCAATCCGCCGAGCGTGTTGTCGCAATCGAAACGCGTCGCGGTCAGGCGGCAGAGTCCCATGCCGAGTGGCGCAAACCACAGGTTGCCATCGCGGTCGCCGAACAGCGAGTAGACCCGTTTCGAATCGAGTGCGGCGGCGCGCGGCTCGCGCTCGAAGCGACCGTCGCGGTAGCGCATCGGGCCGGCCTGCGTTCCCGCCCACACCGTCCCGCCATGGTCGATCGCAAGGCTGTAGACGGCGGTGGTCGGCAGGCCACGCGCCGTGTCGAGCGTTTCGACCTGATCGTCGTGCCAGTGCAGGATGCTGACGCCGTCGGCTGCGATCCAGATGCCGCCGACCGCATCGGCGACGATCGCGCGATAGAACCCGCGTGGCGGGAATCCGCTTTCCTCGCCGAGCAAACGTGCCCCCGTCGCATCCATCCGCACGATGCCGGCGTTCGTGGTCAGCCAGAGCGAGCCACGCTTGTCGTGCACGATGCCGAACACGCTCTCGACACCCGCTGGCAGGGTTACCGGCTCGAGTTCGTGACCACGAGGACTGCGATAAAGACCGCCGTTGAGCGTGCCGACCCAGAGCGTGCCATCGCGATCGGCATCCACCGCCGTGATCGCGGAGCTCTTCAGTGCCGGCGCGACGCGCTGGTCGACGTTGTCGAAGTCGGCACCGCTGTAGTGGACCAGTCCGCCGTACGTCGCGAGCCAGAGCGAGCCGTCCTCGCGTTGCGCGATCGACAGCACCGTGCCCTGCGGCAGCTGGTTCTCGTACCAGACATGGGTCAGTTGCCCGATGGCGCGATCCGGGTCGAGCGCGCGCGCAGGTGCGACCGCAACGAGGCCACACACAAGCAATACGAGCGAGCACAACCCGACACCACGATTCACGCGCAATTCGACTGTTCCGATCCGTGTTCTCGAACTATGTCACAGAGCGGTGCTGCAGGCATGCTTCGCCAGTCACGTCAGTCACGACGTTGGCGCGAACAGAAATCCTTCCGCATGCGTAGCCCGCGGCGGTCCGCTGGCGATGTCCTGGATTGGCGCGATTGAGCGTTCTTTGGTAGGTCCAGGAGAGTTGCCCATGCCACGCCATTCATCTTTGTTCCGTTCCCTGTTGCCGGGTTCATGTTTCGTGCTGGCGTCATTCGCACCGGCCGCATCGGCGCAATTCGTGTTCGTCGGTCCGGCCAGCGACCCCGCCTGCAACTACCACACGATCCAGGAAGCCGTGGATGCGTGGGCTGCGTCCACCAGTACGGATTTCGTGGACGTTGTCATCGCCAATTCGCAGACCTATTCCGCCACTGCGATCACGATTCCGACACCCGTGGCGAGCACCGGTCTGTCATTGCGCGGCGACCTGCCAACCTGCCATCTCGGGGCCGCCACCGGGCATACCGTGCTCAACGGCAGTGGCAACGGCAATCTGCCCGTGATCGACATCAATGGCACGGTCGCCGGCGATACGCGACGTCCGCAGATCAACCTGTTGTATCTGGACATCACCGGCGGCCAGCATGCGGGCGGCAATGGCGGTGGCGTGCGTTTGCGCGGCAATGCGGTCGTCACCGTTTTTGAAACGAAGATCCATGGCAACTCGGCGGCGTACGGCGGCGGCATCTCCGTCGAGGCGACTGCCGCCGGTTTACCGAATCTGATCATTGTGGGCAATCAGGTGCCCGGGTCGATTCAGGACAACCACGCGACGCAGGACGGAGGAGGGCTTTACTGCGCCAACGCAACGCTGAACTGCGATCACTACTGCCTCGTTGCCAACAACTCGGCGATCGGCAACGGTGGCGGCATCGCGCAGCAGACTTGCACGACAACGTTCTCTCCGCCCAACAGCACGGGACCGCGCGACCCTAACGTCGGTCTTCGCTTGAATTCGGCCGGAGGCGATGGCGGCGGCGCGTGGGTGTCCGGAGGTTACCTCGACGTGAACAGTGCGACGCCGCAAAAGCCCGCGCCGATTGTCGGCAACGTCGCCGGTGGAAATGGAGGCGGCCTCTATTACACGGGATTCGGGTCCAGTTCCAGCGCGCAGCGGGGCGTGCAGTTCGACGACAACCAGGCCGGCGGCGATGGCGGTGCGCTGTACGCGGATTCGGGCTCGTTCCAATTCTACGCAGGCGGATTCGCCGGTTGCGGCCAAGACGTGAACGGCTGTCCGCGTTTCCGCGGTAATCATGCCGATCTCGCGGGCGGTGCAATCGCGATGTCCGGGACTGCCAGCGCGATAGTGTCCGAGGTCATGTTTTCGAACAACGATGCAGGTCATGCGAGTGTGATGCAGGTCGGTGGCGCGAGTGGGGTCACCTTGATCAACAGCCACATCGCCGGAAACCACGGCGCCAGCGAGTTGCTGCGCTCTTCGGGCGCCTATATCGATTTGCGCTATGTCACGATCGCCGACAACGGTAGCGACGACGATGCACTGATCCGCTTCGATGTCGCAGGCGGTTTTGCCACAAGCAATTCGATCTTGTACGACGCGAACGGCCCCGCGAGCGGCGTCGTGCTGGCGGCGCCCGCGGGAACCACGTTGCACATGGACTGCGTGCTCGTGCACGACGACAGCGGACTCGCCGGTGCGCCGGGGGTCAGCGGCCTCATCGTTGCCGACCCGCAATGGGACACGAGCGGTTTGTACCAGGCAGGCGTGTATGTGCCCGGCCCCGACTCGCCCGCGGCAGATGCGTGCGGCCCAGGTCCGGGAACGATCCCCGACATGCTCGGCGGTGCGCGACCGCGCGACCTGCCCAAACCCGATGGTGCGGGTGCCTACGACATGGGCGCGATCGAGCGGCTGCCGGACGACATCTTCGGCAATGGCTTCGAGCAACCGTGAGG
>JBDSBK010000395.1:0-3044 GCA_039921645.1 Dokdonella sp. | reverse complement strand
CGAGCGCGAGCCCGGGTGGGCAGCCGTCGACGACGCAGCCGATCGCCGGCCCGTGGCTCTCGCCAAAAGTGGTGACGGTCAGGAGTTTTCCGAACGAATTGCTGGACAAGGTCGTTCCGCTTGAAGTCATTACGTGTCGGTCCGGCTCGCACCGGCGCGTCTTTCTTCCGAGCGACTACTTGCGCGATTTTACCGCTGCCCGGATTGCATCTGCGTGCTCGATCAGGTCGCGGCGATCGAGCAGGAACACGCCCATCTGTCCGACGTTGAACTCGATCCAGTTGAACGGAATTTGCGGCAAGCGCTCTATCAGCGCGCGTTCGCTTTCACCCACTTCGACGATCAGCACGCCTTCTTCGCTGAGGTGATCCGGCGCCGCCATGAGAATGCGCAAGGCGAAGTCGATTCCGTCGTCGCCTGCCGTCAAGCCTAGTTTCGGCTCATGGCTGTACTCGGGCGGCAATGCGGCAAATTCCTGTTCGGTCACGTACGGCGGATTGCTGACGATGAGGTCGTATCGCTCACCATCCAGGCTCTCGAACAGATCCGACTTGATCACGCGCACGCGTTCACCAACGTCCTGGAATTCCACGTTCTCGCGCGCGAGCGCCAGCGCATCGTCGCTGATGTCGGCAAGATCCACTTGCCAGTCCGGATTGTGCGCGGCCATGGCGATGCCGATGCAGCCGGAACCGGTACAGAGATCGAGCACGCGCGCGACCGGCCGCTCGTCCAGCCACGGCGTGAATCCCGACTGGATCAATTCCGCGATTGGCGAACGCGGCACCAGCGCGCGCGTATCCGACTTGAACTTGAGTCCCGCGAACCAGGCTTCACCGGTCAGGTAGGCAACCGGTTTGTGTTCGGCGATGCGACGCTCGATAAGGTCGAGCACGACGTGTTTCTCGTCGCCAGTCAGGCGCGCCTGTCCATAAGCCGGCGAAAGATCGTGTGGCAGGTGCAACGCGTGCAGCACGAGGTGAGTCGATTCGTCGAGTGCGTTGTCGTAGCTGTGGCCGAACGTAAGTCCGGCGGCGCCGAAGCGGCTCGCACCGTAGCGGATGAAATCGACGATCGTTGCGAGTTCTTGGGTCACGGGCAGGCAGTCATGGCAGTAACGGCCGCACAGTATAGCGAGAGCGGCGGCCACACCCGGCTTGACGCACGGCATAACCTTATAATGGCCGGATGACTCATGTACGCAGTAGCGGCCGCATATCGGCAACCGTGTTGATTCTCATCGCTGCCGTTGCGGCCGGTTTGGGGCTGTGGTTTGGCGCACGCATGCTTGGCGCACCTCCACCGCTGCAGAATGCCCTGCTCTATCCGGCACCACGCGCTCTGGCGGACTTTCATCTGACCCGCAGCGACCATACGCCGCTGACCCTGGCCAACTGGAAAGGGCATTGGACGGTCGCGTTCTTCGGCTACACGAACTGCCCGGATGTTTGCCCGACCACACTGGCCACATTCAAGCAAGTCTGGAAACAGCTCGATCCAGTGTCGGCACAGAAACTGCGCTTCGATTTCATTTCGGTCGATCCCGCTCGCGACTCGCCCGAACAACTCGCGCGCTATGTCGGCTACTTCAACCCCGACTTCGTTGCCGCCACCGGCAGCGACGAGGAATTGACGTCGCTTACGCATTCGCTCGGCCTTGTCTATTCGCGCAACAAGGCCGACAGCGGCGACTACACCGTGGATCACAGCGCGTCGGCTGTCATCATCGATCCGCAGGGGCGACAGGTCGGCATGTTCCGGCCACCGTTTGAAGCCGGAAAAATCGCCGCCGATCTTTCAACCTTGGCGGGAAAGTGATGCGCGCATCCGTCGTTCTGCAATACCTGTTGCCGCACCGTTTCCTGTCGCGCCTCGTGCTGTGGGGCACGCGCTGGACGTTCGCGCCGTGGAAGAACTTCCTGATCGAACGGATCGTGCGCAGCTACGGCATCGATCTTGCCGAAGCGGAAAATGGCGACCTCGCAAGTTACGCGCATTTCAATGCATTTTTCACGCGGTCGCTGAAGGCTGGCGCGCGTCCGCAGGCGTCCGGCATCGACGCAATCCTCTGTCCCGCCGATGGTCGCATCAGTCAATCCGGCGCCATCCACGCAGGACGTCTGCTGCAGGCGAAAGGCCAGGAGTTCACCGCGGCCGAACTGCTCGGCGATGAAGCTGCGGCAAGTCCATATGCCGTTGGCGGCAGCTTCCTGACCGTCTACCTGTCGCCGCGCGATTACCACCGGGTACATATGCCGCTCGCCGGCGAACTCGTCGAAACGGTGCATATCCCCGGGCGCATCTTCAGCGTCGCGCCCTTTGCGGTTGCGGCGATTCCTAGCGTGTTTGCGCGAAACGAACGCCTGGTCTGCCATTTCCGCAGCGCCGAAGGACCTTTTGCCGTGGTCCTCGTGGGCGCGATGCTGGTGTCGGGCATCGAAACCGTCTGGCGCGGCGTCGAGGTGCCGCCCTATGCATCTCGCATCACACGCCGCGATTGGCGCGGACGCGGTATTCGTCTGGCTCGGGGCGCCGAAATGGGCCGTTTCAACATGGGCTCCACCGCAATCGTACTGTTGCCTGCCTCCCTCGGGCGGTTCGATGCCGGGTTGGTGCCCGAGCAAACCGTCCGCGTCGGGGGGCTGGTCGGCCACCTGGAACTAGGTCACAATGTGACGCAGATCGACAACTTGTGACGGACTGGACGGTTTCTTCGGCAGGACGGACGTAGGATTCGATCATTCATCGCACCTGCACGAATTCGATCCACAGGGGGATCCATGCAACTCGTCACTCGTCTGATTGCCTTGAGCCGCGCAGTTCAGCTGCGCCGCCAGTTCCGCGAAATCAACAAGGCCCTGGAGGAACTCGCACCGGCAACGCGTCGCCAGCTGGCCGCGATCGCGCTGCGCGAGTTCGCGAATGCGGCAAAAAGCGAATTCCCGCATTTGTACGCGACCCCGCCTGACGAGAAGTATCGTGCATGGGGTAGCGGCGCCGACATCGGTCTGGAACGCTTGCGCTCGGACAACCTGCAGGTGCGC
>JBDSBK010000394.1:0-5423 GCA_039921645.1 Dokdonella sp. | reverse complement strand
AGCGCGCCTTCGTACAAGCGTCGCGCCTGCACTTGGCGCGCGATATCCACGCGATCGGGCAGGGCTTGGGACATGGGCGCGCGATGGTAGGTGCACCCCCTCTCCCTGTCAACTTGAATCGACGGATTTGGCGTTTTGCGGAACTCAGCAGCAGACTGGGCACCGACGCGAGCACCGGCTCGCGCGTTCACATAGTACAGGGCGCCCGTGACCATCTTCCTCGTATCTGCGGCGATCCTGCTCCTGGTCCTGGTGCTGGCATGGCTGCGCGAACGCCGGCTTCTGCGCAAACCGCAGCTGCTCGGCGAAATTCTCGACCTGGCTGACGCACTGGAACGCGAGCTGCTCGAATGCCGCGCACGCCTGCGCGAAATCCCGGCGCTCGCCGCCAGCCTGTCTCCGACTGAACAGCTGTCCGCGCGCGCGACCCTCGCCGCCGAACCGCTGGTTCAGGATGCGCTACGCGACTTGCTCGCACACCGGTTGTGGCTGAAGGAGCACGCCGACAAGGCCTCGCTCGACGAATTGACGTCGGCTCGCGATGCCCTTGCGGCCACGCGCGCGTCCCTGACCAGACAGTTGGCGCGGCTCGCGGATGTGCGCGCCGATTTCGAGCATACGGTCAAAGTGCCGCGATGATCGCGCTTTCAGATGTCGACCTCGTGCTCGCCTCGACCTCGCGCTATCGGCACGAGTTGCTGCGACGTCTCACGCCCGGTTTCCGCACGCTGGCTCCCATCGTCGACGAAAGTCCGTTACCCGGCGAGACCCCGACCGCCACGGCGATGCGTCTTGCGGTCGCCAAGGCGCGCACGGGTGCCGCCAGCTGTCCGGGTGCTCTGATCATTGGCAGCGACCAGGTCGCCGAAATCGATGGCCGGGTGCTTGGCAAGCCCGGATCGGCCGCCGCGGCGCGCGCCCAGCTTGCGGCGAGTTCCGGTCGCAGCGTCGAGTTCCATACAGCACTCTGCCTCGTCGACACGCGCGCGAGCATCCTGCGCGAATCCATGGCGAGCGACACGACACGCGTCGTGTTCCGCGATCTCGATCCTGCCGAGATCGCTCGCTACGTCGATACCGAGCAACCTTTCGACTGCGCCGGCAGTTTCAAGGCGGAAGGGCTTGGAATCACCCTGTTCGAGCACATCGAAAGCAACGACCCCACCGCGCTGATCGGATTGCCGCTGATCGCCCTGGCGCGGCTGCTGCGCGCTGCCGGCATCGCGCTGCCGTAGCCCCGAACGGGTCGCGTTGCACGGCGCCGTGCCGGCTACACTGCTGATACCTTGCATATGCATCCCGCGCGACCACATTCTTGCCCATGATCGAATCGCAGAAAGCCAATGCCGCCGCCGTCCCTTCCGCTGAATTGCGCGACGCGCTCACTCGTGCAATTGCCCAGGTCAACACGGTCGTTCTGGGCAAGCGTCGCGAGGTCCGCCTCGCCTTCGTCTGCCTGCTCGCCGGCGGCCATCTGCTGATCGAGGACCTGCCCGGCGTCGGCAAGACCACGCTCGCGCATGCGCTCGCAGCGACACTGGGACTCGGCTTCCAGCGCCTGCAGTTCACTTCGGACCTGCTTCCCTCGGACATCATCGGCGTCGGCATCTACGAACGCGAAACCAGTGGCTTCAAGTTCCACCCCGGTCCCCTGTTCACGCAATTGCTGCTCGCCGATGAAATCAACCGCGCGATGCCGAAGACGCAAAGCGCCCTGCTCGAAGCGATGGCCGAGGAGCAGGTCACCGTTGATGGCACGACGCACCGCCTGGCGCCGCCGTTCTTCGTCGTCGCGACGCAGAATCCGCTCGATTTCGCCGGCACCTATCCGCTGCCCGACTCGCAACTTGATCGCTTCATGCTGCGCATGAGCCTCGGTTATCCCGATCGCGATGCGGAGCGCGCGATGCTGGGTGCCATCGACCGGCGCAGCCTCATCGATGCGCTGTCGCCGTGCATGACCTCGGAGCAAATCCTCGAACTGCGGCAAGCCTGTACGGCGGTGTTCGCAAGCGCCGCCTTGATCGAATATGTGCAGGCGCTGCTGACGGCTAGCCGCGAGCATGCGGAGATCCGCGTCGGCCTTTCACCGCGCGCGGGACTCGCCTTGCTCGCTGCAGCGCGCGCGAATGCCCTGCTGGCCGGCCGCCCGCATTGCGTGCCCGAGGACGTGCAGACGGTATTTCCGTTTGTCGCAGGCCATCGCCTGACGTTGGGCGCCAGTGCGCGAGCGGATCGCGCCAAGCTCGCCTTGCAACTCCTCGAGTCGACGCCGTTGCGTTGACCCTATCGAGGAATTGAGGGAATGGCCCTCGCCATCACCGAGTTGCGCAGTCGCGCTCTTGCCTTTGCCGAGCGCCGCCTGCCGGCGCTGACCCGGCTGCGGCGAGCGGAAGCCTTGCCCATCCAGCTCGATCGCCGCCGTATCTATGTGGTTCCGACCGGTTTCGGACTGGCGTTCGGTGGCTTGCTGTTCGTGATGCTGCTAGGCGCATTGAATTACGGCAACAATCCCGCGCTGCTGCTGACGTGCTTGCTGAGCGCTGCTGCCGGTGCGAGCGTGTTTTTCGGATTCCGCAGCCTCAGCGGACTTGCCTTGGTCCAGATCCGCGCCGACGAAGCCCACGCCGGCGAATCCCTGCACCTGCATCTGCGCTTTGCGTCCAGTGCTCGCTCGCGATCGAGCCTGCTCGTGCGCCGCGGCGAAACTGAAATCGCCTTTGCGCTGCCCGCCAGGGTCGAACGTGATGTAACGCTGACCTTGGCCAGCACGCGTCGTGGTTGGTTCCGTCCCGGTCGCGTACGCATATGGACAACCTATCCCCTTGGGCTTTTCCAACTGTGGAGTTGGATGCATCCGGACTCCCGGTTTCTGGTCTATCCCACGCTCGAATCGCCGAGTGCGCCGCTGCCCGCCGGCGACGGTCGCGAAGGGGAACAGGCAAATGCCGGTGTCAGCGAAGAACACGCGGGATTGCGCGAATACCGCAGCAGCGACCCGGCGCGCCTTATCGCCTGGAAGGCGTCGGTGCGCCACGACAGTCTGCTCGTGCGTGATGTCGAACGTCGCAGCGGCGAGGCTTTGACCCTGGACCATGCAAGCCTGCGCGGCCTCGACGATGAAGCGCGTATCCGCCGGCTGGCCGCCTGGGTAGTGGCTGCAGAGTCCGAGCAGCGAAGCTATACCCTGCGCTTGCCGCGGGAGGTGATCGGTCCCGGCCTCGGCACACAGCATCGTGGCGAATGCCTGCGCGCGCTTGCCATGTTGCCTGGCGCCAATGAGGAATCGACATGAACGAACGCCTCAGCGATCGCCAGTTCGATTTCCTCAGCGTCACCGTCGCCGCGACGCTGGCCACGCATGTCGGCCATCTGCCGGTGTGGCTGATCATGTCGCTCGCCGTCATGCTGCCGTTGCGCGCGTGGACGCGCAGACGCGGCGCGCAGACGGCCAGCGCATGGATACGGCTGCCGCTGACGGCGCTGCTGTTCATTCTGGTCTTGAAAAATTTCGGCAACGTGTTCGGACGCGAACCGGGAAGCGTGCTCGGCTGCGGCCTGCTGGCACTCAAATTACTGGAAGCCGAACGCTTCCGCGATGCACGTGTTGCGCTCGGTTTCTCGGCGTTCGTGCTGATGAGCGCGCTGCTGTTCACTCAGACGATGCTGTTCACGCTGGTGATCTGCGCCGTGCTCGTGCTTCTGCTCGCAGCACTCAATTCGATGCAGCCAGCGCCTCTCGAAACTCCGCGACCATTGCGTGCCTGCATGCGTTTGGCCGTGCTGTTGCTCGGGGCCGGATTACCACTCGCCGCGGCATCATTCGTGCTGATCCCGCGCCTCGGCACGCCTTTGTGGGGCGCGCCAGGCGACGACGGCGTATCCCGCACCGGCATTACCGATCATATGGAACCGGGATCGATCACCGAACTCCTTGTCGATGATTCACCGGCCTTCCGCGTCAATTTCGATGCCTCGCCGTTGCCTCCGGCGCAACTCTATTTTCGGGCAATCGTGCTGTGGAACTTCGACGGCGTCAGCTGGACGCGGGAGCGCGCACGCAACTACGGGCAGCCTGAAGAAGCTGTCAGCAAAGGCACGCCGATCGACTATGTGATCACCCTCGAAGCGACTGCACAGCGTTGGCTGCCTGCCTTGGACCTTCCCCTGTCCGCGCCGGATAAGGCACGCCTCGGCACGGATCGTGGCGTCATTGCCGACGAACCGGTTTCGCAACCGCGCCAATACCGCATGCGCTCGTCAACTCATTATGTGCTGGCGCCGACACTGACCCCGATATTGCGCGCGCGTGCACTTGCACTGCCAACCGGATTCGATCCCAGGGCGCGTGCGCTCGCCGCAAACTGGCGCGCTCAGGGCCTCGATGAGGCCGCGATCATTCGCACCGCACTCGAGCGCTTCCATGCGAGCTTCATCTATACCTTGAGCCCCCCGCCACTTGGGCGCGACTCGATCGACGATTTTCTTTTCGACACGCAACGTGGCTTTTGCGAGCACTATTCCTCCGCCTTCGTGTTCCTCATGCGCGCCGCCGGCATTCCGGCGCGCGTCGTCACCGGATACCAGGGCGGTTGGTGGAACGACTCCGGCAATTACCTGCTCGTGCGTCAATCCGATGCACACGCGTGGGCCGAAGTGTGGCTTGAGGGCAGCGGCTGGCAACGTATCGATCCAACCGCTTCCGTCAGTCCGACGCGAATCGAGCTGGGCGCCGCCGCTGCGAATGGTCATGCCACCTGGTCGCAATCCGATTGGCTGCGCGGACTGCGCAACCAGTTCGATTTCGCGAACCGCCTGTGGACGCAGGGCATCATCCGTTTCGATGCGCTGCGCCAGAAAGGCATGCTGACGCCATTCGGCATCAATGACGCGAACCAGGGCGACTTGCTGATGGCGCTGTCGTGCGTGCTCGGCGTGATGATGTTGATTGCTGCGATCTGGGCAATGCGCGGCAACGCGCCCTTGCGCGGCGACGCGATCGATCGCGCCTGGGCGAGCCTCGCTGATCGTCTGGCGCGCGCGGGGATCTCGCGCAAGCTCAATGAAGGCCCTCTGGACTTGTTGCATCGAGCGCAAGTCGTCGCGCCGGCGTTTGGCCCGATGCTCGCGCCTCTCGTCGACGAATACGTCGAACTTCGCTACGGCGCCGGTGCCGGCACCCCCCAGCGAATCGCCGCGTTCACCAACGCAATACGAAAATTTCGCCCGCCTCGACCAATGAATGCCTCAAGATGACGCAACGAAACAGTATTCAGGAACGTCCCGTTACTATTGACTGTCGGGCAAACAACGCGCCGGGCGCTTATCGAATGACCGAGGTTTCCGATGAACAAGCAGTGGATGATGGCTCTTCTCTGCGCAGGCCTCGCGTCGTGCGCAACCGTACCGCTCCCCTTGCAGGG
>JBDSBK010000393.1:0-2574 GCA_039921645.1 Dokdonella sp. | reverse complement strand
AATGGATGGTCGCCATCGGCTCGCCGTTCGGCTTTGACCACTCGGTCACCGCGGGCATCGTCAGCGCGGTCGGGCGCAATTTCGGCGGGGCCGATCAGCAATATGTGCCTTTCATCCAGACCGACGTACCGATCAATCGCGGCAATTCCGGCGGACCGCTGTTCAACCTCAGCGGCCAGGTTGTGGGTATCAATTCGCAGATTTTCTCCAATACCGGCGGCTTCATGGGTGTGTCGTTCGCGATTCCGATCGATATCGCGATGAGCGCGGTCGACCAGATCAAGACCAGCGGTCGCGTGAGTCGCGGGATGATCGGCGTACAGATCCAGAACGTGGATCGCGACAATGCGAAGGCGCTCGGCCTGCCGCGCATCGGCGGAGCCCTGGTCAACAAGATCACACCGGGCAGTGGCGCCGACAAGGCGGGCATCAAGGTCGGGGATGTCATTCTCGGATTCGCCGGTCACGAAATCGTGACGTCGGCAGACCTGCCGCCGCTGGTTGGATCGAGCAAGCCCGGCAGCCAGGCGGATCTCAGTGTCTGGCGCGACGGCAAAACGATCACCCTGCCGGTTACGGTCGGCGAGTTGCCCGGCGACGGCAAGGCGCTTGCAAGCGCACGTCGGGCCGGAGCCGCACCGGCAAATGCCGGCAATGCACTCGGAATCGTCGCGGAAGAGCTCACCGCCGACCAGCGCAAGCAGCTGGGCATCACGGATGAAGAGGGCGTTGTGGTCACGCGTATCAACGGCGATGCGGCGAGTCGTGCCGGCCTCGTGCCCGGAGATGTCATTCTCAGAATCGGCCGCAAGCCGGTGAAAACGGTGGGCGACTTCAATGCGCTGGTGAATGCGGCCAAACCGGACGAGTCCGTGATGGTGCTGGTCCGACGCGATGAGCAGACCCAGTTTCTCGTGCTGAGGGTGCCCAAGGCCAAGACAGAGTGAGAGCGATGCAAGGCCGCGTCTTGTTCCGTCTCGCATGAGTGAAGAGCGCGTCCGCAAGGTGCGGACGCGCGTGCGCGCAGGGTGCGGAAGGCACTTGCGTACGGGTTTGGCGGCAATGACGGCGCGGTCTGGCGGGTTTTCTGCGATAATCCGTCTCTTATGTCGACTGCCCATCCGTGGCCCTATCAGACCCAATGCTGCATATCCGCAATTTTTCGATCATCGCTCATGTCGACCACGGCAAATCCACGCTCGCTGACCGCATCATCCAGATCTGCGGCGGTCTGACCGAGCGCGAAATGGAAGCGCAGGTCCTCGACAACAATCCCATCGAGCGCGAGCGCGGCATCACGATCAAGGCACAGTCGGTTTCCTTGCCGTATACGGCTAAGGACGGCATCACCTACCAGCTCAACTTCATCGATACCCCGGGCCATGTCGACTTCAGTTATGAAGTCAGCCGTTCGCTCGCTGCGTGCGAAGGCGCCTTGCTGGTCGTCGATGCTGCGCAAGGCGTCGAAGCGCAATCGGTCGCGAACTGCTACACCGCGGTCGAAATGGGCCTCGAAGTCGTCCCCGTCATCAACAAGATCGACCTCCCGACCGCCGACATCGACAAGGTCAAGGAAGAGATCGAGGCGGTCATCGGCATCGACGCGACGGATGCAGTTGCGATCAGCGCGAAGACCGGGCTCAATGTCGGCGACGTGCTCGAAGCGATCGTTGCTCGGATTCCGCCGCCCACGCCGCGCGGTTCCGACCAGTTGCAAGCGCTGATCATCGACTCGTGGTTCGACAACTATCTCGGCGTCGTCTCGCTGGTTCGCGTGATGCAGGGCGAGATTAAGCCGCGTGACAAGCTGCTCGTCATGTCCACTGGCCGTACCCATGAAGTCGATCAGGTCGGCGTGTTCACACCGAAACGTAGTCCGCGGCCGCGTTTGGGCCCCGGCGAAGTAGGCTGGATCAATGCATCGATCAAGGACGTGCACGGCGCGCCGGTTGGCGACACGTTGACGCTCGCCGGGAATCCGGCGGCCGCCGCGCTGCCGGGTTTTCAGAAAATGCAGCCGCGCGTGTTTGCCGGACTTTTCCCGGTCGAGGCCGATGCGTATCCGGCACTGCGCGAGGCGCTCGAAAAGCTTCGCCTCAACGATGCCGCGCTCGCGTTCGAGCCCGAGAGTTCCGAGGCAATGGGTTTCGGCTTCCGATGCGGCTTTCTCGGCCTGCTGCACATGGAAATCATCCAGGAGCGGCTGGAGCGAGAGTACGACCTCAATCTGATCACCACAGCTCCAACCGTGATCTACGAGATCCTGAAAACCGACGGTAGCGTCGTCACGCTGGACAATCCGGCCAAGCTCCCGGCCAGCCAGTACATCGAGGAAGTGCGCGAGCCGATCATCGTCGCGAATATCCTGACGCCGCCCGAACACATTGGCAGCGTGATCAAGCTTTGCGAAGAGAAGCGCGGCGTGCAGCGCTCGATCAACTACATGGCGAGCCAGGTGCAGATCAGTTACGAATTGCCGCTGGCCGAAGTGGTGCTCGATTTTTTCGACAAGCTCAAGTCGGTGTCGCGCGGCTATGCGTCGATGGACTACCACTTCGAGCGCTTCCAGGTAGG
>JBDSBK010000392.1:0-3209 GCA_039921645.1 Dokdonella sp. | reverse complement strand
GATCATTGGCCCTGCATTCTTAACCCCGCCGAAACTGGGCGGGCGACGCTGCGGCCACGATTCAAGATTGGTTGTTGGATGTATTGTCGGCGCTGACCGCCATCGGGCTTCACATGTCGAATCCGTGTTTCAGCAATGTGGCATTGATTCCCGCACTTCGCGCTTTCGCCGCAGTGCTGGTGATCTGCATGTTGTCGACGGCTTGTCGGCGCGAACCCGAGCAGACTGCGGCGCCGTTGCCGCCTTCTGCATCGACGCCGATGGTCTCGACGATGCCGACGATCACTTCGGTCGACCAGCCGGCCAATGCTCCGGCGCCATCGCTGGAACACGTGCGGGAATCCGTTGCGAAACTTGCGCGTGATGTGGAAGCGGTGATGGGGCAGACGGCGGCGTGCCTTGCGCATGCCGCAGCCGGTTCGCCGTCGCGCTCGATCGCGGTGCACCGCTGGGTCGATGGCGCCGGAATCACGCATTACTCCGACCTGCCGCCTGGCGCGAGTGCGCGCGACCATCGCGTGATCGAAGTGCAGGGCCTGCCGCCAATCGCGGTGCAGGCAGTCGGCAACGACGTGAACTTGCCGGACGAATTGCAGCAGCGTGCCGTCGCGGATGCGTTGGGTGTACAGCGCGTGATGCGTGACGTTCTCGGCGTCGGTGCGCCAGTCGGGTTGACCCTGCACATTGTCTTCGTGAAGTCGCCGGATTCTTACGCGCGCCTGATCGGCGAACCCGCGCTGGCTTCCTCGGCGGGAGCCTACTCGACGGCGCAGCAAACGATCTACGTGCGCATGCAGGCGCAGGAGGAGGCCGGTTTCGCGGTGTTGCGGCACGAAATCACGCATGCGCTGGTGCATGAATCGATCGGCAACCTGCCGACGCCGCTCAACGAAGGCATGGCCGAATACTTCGGCCGCTATCGCGTGGGTGGCCTCGGCGGCCAAGTCGATGTCGGCGCCGACCGCGAGGCCATGATGGAAGCGGCTCCCGGCAGCGACGAAGCCGATGCGCTGGTCGATCTGCTCGCGCGCGACGGTCACAGCTTCTATGGCGACGAGGCCGGCACCGCCGGTCGCGAGCGTCGCTATTTGCGAGCCTATGCGCTGGTCGCGTTGTTGATGCAGAGCGCCGCGCCGAGAGCGGTGCTCGCCGCGGTGCTCGCCGGACAACGAGCCGACCCGTGCCGTCCCGTGGCATCGGAGCGCATTCTCGAGCAACGCTATCCCGGCGGTTTGCACGCGTTGTCGGGCGCCTGGGCCGATTTCATGCGCAACCCTCCTTCCGGCAGCCATGCGTATTGATCGACGCGTCGTGTTGCGCAGCGCGGATTTCCTCGTCGTCGGCCTGTCGCTGGGAGCGTTCGACGCGGCGGGTCGCACCCACCGGCCAACTCGGGTAAACTGACCCGCTTTGTTTGCGTCATGCGCGTGTTCGTGGTTCGCGACAGCGCGTCTTTAGCAAGCATCTCGTCAGAATCGCCGGGGCTGCGTTGCGGAACGGCGCAAGTCCACCCTTGGTCATGCACGGTCGGCACGGCTCCCGCAACGGATGTCTGCCCCGGATGCCTGCCCAATGAAGGCCGCGGCGCTCGCGCTGCGGTTTTTTTTTCCGCGACGGTTCGGTCGATTGCACCGCGCCCGCGCGTCAACGGCTTGCGTTGCTGGTTGAAAACGAGCCGGATTGCCTCATTGTGATGTTTCGATAACGGTGGTCGGGGCCAAGGCGTCGACGACCAAGGTCCAGGAGATACGTAATGCTGACCATCAACGTGCGTGGTTTGCCGCGCAGCGCCACCGAAAATTCCGTTACCGAATTGTTCGGAAAATTCGGTCGTGTGCACAAACTCAAGCTCGCAACCGATCCGTTCAAGAACGAATGCCGCGGTTTCGCTGAACTTGCGATGGAAGGGCACGAGGCGCGCGCGGCGATCGCCAGCCTCGACGGCTCCACCCAGGATGGCGCAACCATGCGCGTAGGTCTTGCCAGCGATCGCCCGCAGCGCGGTCGCCGTTAAACGCTTTCAATGGCGCGGCGCCAGCGGTTTTCGCTGCCGGCGCCGATGCTGGCATCATGGCGCAGTCTTCATTGACGGCCTTTCTCGATGCCTACCGGAACACCGCTGCTGATCGAACCTCGCCTGCACGACCTTGGCGACGGGTTTTCCGTGCAACGCCTGCTTCCGTTTCGCCTGCGCAGAAGTGTGGGGCCGTTCGTGTTCTTCGATCATATCGGTCCCGCGAATCTCGCGCCGGGTCGGGGAATGGACGTGCGTCCGCATCCACATATCGGGCTGGCCACCGTCACGTATCTCTACGAAGGTGCGCTCACGCACCATGACAGCCTCGGCTGCGAGCAAGTCATTCGTCCAGGCGATGTGAACTGGATGACTGCGGGACGCGGCATCGTGCACTCCGAACGCACACCCGCGGCCGAGCGTGCGTCGGGTCATCGCATGCACGGCATCCAGACCTGGGTCGCCTTGCCTCAGGCCTTCGCGGAGGCGCAACCGGAATTTCTTCACCATGCGGCGAATAGCCTGCCGCAGCGCGAGCGCGATGGCCTGCGCCTGCGCGTGATTGCTGGAAAGGCGTTCGGCATGCAATCGCCGGTTCGAGTCTACGCGCCGACCCTGTACGTCGATGTCGAGTTTGCGGCGGACAGCCAACTCTCGCTGCCGCCCGAACACGAGGAGCGCGCGATCTACGTCGTTTCCGGGAACGTGCGCGTCGACGGCGAACCGGTTCCGTCACAGCGCATGCTGGTGCTGCCATCAGGTGGAACTGCGGAGGTGGTCGCCGAAGGCGTAGCACGGGTTCTCCTGTGCGGCGGCGCTGCACTCGATGGCGAACGCTTTCTCTGGTGGAATTTCGTCGCATCGAGCAAGGAGCGGATCGAGCGCGCGAAGGCCGATTGGCTGGCGCAAGCGTTCGGTCAGGTCCCTGGTGAAACGGAATTCATTCCGTTGCCTGAGCACTGAGCGTCAGCAGTCGAGAACTTGCCATGTCGGACTTCCGAAGCTTTCGTGATTTCTATCGTTTCTATTTGTGGGAACACGCCAATCGCAACTGCCGCCGACTTCATTTCGCCGGCACGACCCTGGTGCTGGCAACATTCGCGGTCGCGGCGTGGGTTCACGATGCCCGCTGGCTCTGGTTGACGCCGATCTTCGGATACGGATTTGCCTGGATCGGCCACTATGCGTTCGAAAA
>JBDSBK010000391.1:0-10912 GCA_039921645.1 Dokdonella sp. | reverse complement strand
ACCTGGTGCGCCTGCTCGCGTTCGGCAACAACGCCAACGGCAATACACCGACGGACTGGGTCGCCCCGAACATCAATGCGTTCGCGAACCTGTTCCACATCTACGGCAACACGGGTGCATTCACGCTTTCGCCCGCGGCTTCGGGTGCGCTCGGCGGCAATCGCGGCGTCAAGGAAGAGGATCACGGCGGCTTCCTCGAAGGCGCGTTCAAAACCGAGATCGGAGGCCTTGCGTTGCGCGGCAACCTCGGCCTGCGCTTCGTGCATACCGAGCAGGCATCGACCGGTTTCGCGATCATCAACAGCACGCCGACGCTGACGACGGTCGATCGCGAATACGACGACCGCTTGCCCGCGTTGAACCTCGCACTCAGCCTGACCGACGATCTGGTGCTGCGCTTCGGTGCGGCGAAGGTGATGGCGCGCCCCGGACTCGGCAACCTGACCCCGGGCGTCACCGTCAACGTGAGCGGCGGAAGCCGCACGGTGAATGGCGGCAATCCGTTCCTCGATCCGTTCCGCGCGAAGACCGCGGATCTGGGGCTCGACTGGTACTTCGGCCAGGGCGGCCTCCTCGGCGGCGCGCTGTTCTACAAGGACATCAGCAGCTTCGTGCAGACCTCGCGCGAGACGCGCGCGTACAACACGTCCGGCCTCCCGGTGAGCTTGCTCGAAGGCACCGGCGCACTGCCCACCGATGATTTCCAGTTCAACATTCCGGTCAACACGCCGGGTGGCAAACTCAAGGGCCTTGAGTTGTCCTATCAACAGCCGTTCACGTTCCTGCCGGGTTTCTGGAGCCATTTCGGCACCCTGCTCAACTACACGTATGTCGACTCGAAGATCCAGTACGTGACGTCGACCGGCGCGAATTCGTTGAATACGGATCTCACCGGGCTGTCGAAGAACGCGTACAACGCGACGCTGTACTACGAACAGGAGCGCTTCACCGCGCGCATTTCCGCCGCGTACCGCGACGGCTACCTCACCACCGTGCCTGGTCGCAACAACAACAATGTCGAGGGTACGAAGGAAACGATGAACGTCGACTTCATGGCCACGTGGAAATACAGCGAGAACGTCGAGTTCACCTTCGAGGGCGTCAATCTCACCGACGAGGACAACGACCAGTGGGTCGATGCGCTCGCCGATCGCAGTTCGGTCTTCACGCACACCGGCCGCGAATTCTTTCTCGGCATCCGTATCCGCAACTGATTGCATGCGCGCGCTCGCAGGTATGGCTGCGATGCGCGCATCAACGGGCTCCGGCGTGTCACCAGGCGATTGACGCACATGAATCGACGGCAGTTCCTGCACGCGGGTTCGCTCGGCGCCCTCGCCCTGTGCGCGTGCACACCGGCGCGTCGCGAACGCGCATTCGATGCGATTGTCGCGCTCGATCCTGTCGCGCGCGACGGCGTCTCCACCTATCCGACGCTAGCAGCCGCGATTGCAGCGGCACCTGCCGGCGGCACGCGGCCCTACCGCGTTCGCGTGACGCGCGGACGCTGGCGCGAGAAGCTCGTCATCGACAAGCCGCATATCCATCTCGTCGGCGACGATCGTCGCGCGTGCGTGCTCACCTTCGACGCGGCCGCGCGCGATCGGCGTACGGGCGGCGATGTCTGGGGCACGTGGGGTTCGGCGAGTGTCATCGTGCGCGCGCCGGATTTCAGCGCCACGCGACTGACCATCGAAAACACGTTCGATTATCCAGGCGAACTCGGCAAGGCCGGCCACGACCTGATCGGGCCGAATGGTCTGCAGGCCGTCGCGCTGATGCTCGACGAGGGCTCGGACAGAGCGTCGGTGCACGACTGCGACATTCTCGGCCACCAGGACACGGTGTTCGTCGATGCGGGTCGCAGCCTGTTCCGCGATTGCCGCATCGCCGGCAGCGTCGATTTCATCTTCGGCGGCGGCAACGCGTGGTTTGAACGATGCGAGCTGCATTCGCGTCATCGACCGGCGCGCGAACGTCAGGGAATGGTCGCCGTGCCGAGCACGCCGCTCGACCAATATTTCGGCCTCAGCTTCGCCGGATGTCGCCTGACGCGCGCGAGGGGCCTGCCGGATGCGAGCGTCGTGCTCGGCCGGCCCTGGCGTCCCACGCGCACGTTCGCCGACGGTCGCTACGGCGACGCGCGGGCGGTCGGCGCTGCCGTGTACAACCATTGCTGGATGGACGGCCATATCGCGCCCGAGGGCTGGGACCCGATGGCCTACACGGCGCGTGACGGAACGCGCGTCCTGTTACAGCCCGGCGACGCGCGCCTGTTCGAGTACGCGAGCCGCGGTCCGGGTGCGCATGCGACCGCTCAGCGCAGGCAACTGCCGGTGCCCGACGTGCAACGCTTCACGCGTGGCCGGGCCATGGCCGGCTGGTTTCCACTGGATCAACCACACGGCGCGGGGGATTGAGCATCGCGTCGGGCGCGCAACCGCCCGATGGCATGTTTTGCCGCGCGGTCGCGATCAATGCGGCCGCGACCGCTCCGCAAAGGGTTTCAGCGGCACCATCGTGCGCAGGTCCCACTGTGCCGGATCGAACGCGGCGCGCGTTTCGGACATCTGCGGATAGCCGCCCACTTCGGTCTGGCTGTCGATGATCTTTCCGCGTCCTTCGATGGTGTCGGCGACGACGCGCGCATCGTGATGGTCGCGATCCCACGGACGCGCGCCGACGTTCCTGATCACCGCATCCTGCACCTCGACCGCCGTCAGCAGGCGAACGCCTTCGGGCAATGGCGGGCGCTGCTTCAGCGCGATGATCCTTGCCGACGTCGTCGTGTAGCGCCCCTGCATAGGCAACGCACGGCCGATGCGATCGATCGCGATGTTGTCGTCGGCAAAGACTTCGAGATCGCCGGAGCCGCCCAGCATGAGCAGGGCGACATCGGCCGGCGTCGATGGTCCGGCCCGCATCACGTTGCCGATGAGCACGAGCCGTCCGGTCTGGCGCGGATGGTCGCCCCACTCTTCGTCGATGAGGTTGTAGTGCACGGCGCGCTGACCCGGGTCGTAGATGAGATTGTTCGCGACCACGCCGCGCACGCCGCCCTTGAACAACGGACTGCGTTCGAGGTCGTGCGCGTAGAGATTGCCGACGATGAGGATGTCGCTGACGTTGTCATGGATGAGCGAACCCTTGGAATGTTCGCCCTTGCCGTGCGACGCATTTGCAAGGCCTTCGGCGATTATGTTGTTGCTGTAGGTGATGCGATGGGAGGTGTTCTCGCGCCACTCGTCGGGCGTCGCGCCCTTGAAGCGCGGGCCGGAGGCCGAGAGATTTTCGTCGGTGGCCCACGTGAACGAGCAGTGGTCGACGATCACGTCGTGCGCGCCGCCCAGTGTCGAGAACGCATCGACTTCCCAGCCAGCGAGTTTCACCATCTCCGCGTCACCCGGGCGCACCCGGATGTGCTGGAAAATCACGTCGTGTGTCGAGACATCGAGCCCGCCACGGATCAGCGTGATGCCGGGCGAGGGCGCCGTCTGTCCCGCAACGGTGACATGCGGCTCGCGCACGTTGATTTCCTCGCGTCCCAGATCGATGACGCCGCCGACTTCGAACACCACGATGCGCGGGCCCGTCGTCTCGAGCGCTTCGCGCAGCGAACCGGGGCCGTGCGCCTTCAGTGTCGTGACGCGCAGGATCTGGCCGCCGCGACCGCCGGGAGTGTGCGCTGCCCAGCCTTGCGCACCCGGAAATGCGAGCGTCTGATCCTCGATCGGTGTGGCGCCGGCCGCGAGCGCGCAGCGCATGCAGATCGATGCGAGCATGACCAGCGCGACACGCCGTCGCACGGTCAAGCCGGTGTTGCGCGGGCCATCAGGATTGCCGAGTTCGATTGCGCTTGCCACGCTGTCCTCCCGAATGCCGCGCATCCCGCGGCTGCAGTCATCTCATTGTCGAGCCATGGCACCGTTGCGCGTTTCGCCTCCGACGTCGGCGAAACGAGCGGACCGCGCCGGCCCATGCACCATCACTTGTGCTGCGCAGATTGTAAATGACACCGGTTTCCTTTATACAGAATCCCGTCTGGATTTCCGACCTCGGAGCGCGCTCGGGCGCGCAACATCGTGCGGTCAACCCAGGCTCGGCCCCCGTTGCACGCGTTTGTGCCGGGGAAACGTCGCGTCAGGTCGCGGACGCGCACGACAGGGGAACGGACACCGCCAACGTGGCTGCGCACGACATCGATGCCATCGCGGACCGTTTCGTGCGAGCGCGCCTCGCAGGCGTTGCGCTCGCCGATTTTCCGGGGTCGCTTCCGGCGAGTCTGGATGAGGCATACGCCTGTCAGGACGCGGCCATCGCGCGCTGGCCCGCGCCCGTGGCGGGATGGAAGGTGGGCTATATCGCGCCGTCGCAACGCACGGACTCGACCGACGAGCGGCTCGTCGGCCCGATCTTTGCCGACAACGTGCGCAGGGTCGCCGACGCCGAAGTGATCGAGTTTCCCGTCATCGATGGCGGCTTCGCCGCCGTGGAAGGCGAATTCGTGTTCAGGCTTGCCGTCGATGCACCGGCCCGGAAAGTGCGCTGGAGCGCAGGCGAAGCGGCGACGATGGTTGCGGCCATGCATGTGGGCATTGAAATGGCAGGCAGTCCGCTGGCGACGATCAACGCGCTCGGTCCGCGCGTCGTCGTGTCGGACTTCGGCAACAACGGCGGGTTGCTGATCGGTCCGGAAGTCGCCGACTGGCGCGCGCAGGACGAACGCGCGATGAACGTGCTTACCTTCATCGAAGATATCCAGGTCGGCGAAGGCAGCGCCGCATCGATCGACGGTGGCCCGCTCGCCGCCCTTGCGTTCGCGCTGTCGCGCAACGCGCGGCGCGGGCGACCGCTGCGTGCCGGCGACTGGATCACGACCGGCGCCGTCACCGGCATCCACGACATCGTGAATGGCCAGCAGGCACGCGTCGACTTCGGTCCGCGCGGCCAATTGCACGTGCGTGCGGTGAACGCACGGAATGTTGCGCATCGCAGGCACACGCGCTGATGCCGACTCGCCGCACCTTCCTCGCATCCACAGCGGCGATCGCCGGCATCGCTGTTGCCGGCACGACGCCCGGCGCGCGCGTGCTCACTGCAACCGATGTGCACGTCAGCGGCTATCCCACCGTCGAAGCGATGCGCTGGATCGGCGAAACGCTCGAACGCGAAACGGGCGGCCGCCTGTCGATGCGCGTCTATCACTCGGGCCAGCTCGGGCGCGAATCCGACTCGATCGACATGGCGCGCTTCGGTGCGCTCGACGTCACCCGCGTGAGTGTCGCAGCGCTCAACAATGCGTTTCCGGCCACGCAGATCTTGTCGCTGCCGTACGTATTCGATTCCACCGCGCACATGCGGCGTGCGCTCGACGCGGCGGTCGGCAAACGCATCCTCGACGCATTCGCCGAGCGCGATCTGGTCGGACTCGCCTTCTACGATTCGGGCACGCGCAGCTTCTACAACACGCGGCGGCCGATCCATGTGCCGGCCGACCTGCACGGATTGAAAGTGCGCGTTCCGCCCTCCGACATCTTCATGCGCCTGGCGCGCATGCTCGGCGCGAATCCGACGCCATTGCCGTATGGCGAAGTGTTCTCCGCACTGCAGACGCACCTGATCGACGGCGCCGAAAACAACTGGCAGAGCTTCCACACCACGCGCCAGTTCGAGGTCGCGCGCTACTGGTCCCAGACCGAACATTCGTACACGCCCGAGGCCCTGCTCATGTCCAGGCGCCGATTCGATGCACTGGCCGCCGGGGATCGGGCGCTCGTGCTCGACGTCGCCGCGCGATCGGTGCCCTACATGCGTGGACTGTGGGATGTTTCGGAAGCGCGATCACGCGACGTCGTGACGTCGAGCGGCGTGCAGGTGAACGACGTGGATGGCGCAGCGTTTCGCACGGCGGCCGCGCCGTTGGTGCAGGCGTATCGTCAGGACGCGCACATCGACGACCTGTACCGCGGCATCCGGGCGCTCGCATGAGTGACGCTCGCTCCGCGCTCGACGACGACGGCAGCGTGGCCATCACGCTCGAACAGGCCGCGGCCGCAGAGCGGCCCGGTCGGTTGGCCGTGGTCGCACGCGTGGCCACGCGGCTCGCCGGCGCTGCATTGATCGGCTTGGTACTGGTGGAAGCGTGGCAGGTGTTTGCGCGTTATGTGCTCAACGATTCACCCGGATGGACCGAGCCGCTGGCGCTGTTGCTGCTCAACGCGGCGATGAGTCTCGGCGCCGCAGCGGGCGTGCGCAGCCAGTCCCATTTCGGTTTCTTCATCCTTGCCCATGCGTTGCCCGCGCGTTTGCGCGCGGCTTGCCAATTCGTCAGCGACGGCGTGATCGCCTGCATCGGTGTCGTCCTTGCCGGGTGGGGCAGCGAGCTGTTCGTCGATGGCATTTCGATTCCGATGGCGGGCACGTCGTTGCCGCAAAGCGCGGTGTTCCTGCCGATGGCCGTCGGTGGCGCGTTGATCGCGCTGTTTGCCCTCGAGCGCCTGGCCGGTACATCGAGGTCCGCCGCGCAACCTGCAGCGCAGCCCTGACCATGGCGACGAGCATCCTGTTCGGCGTGTTCGCACTGCTCCTGATCATCGGGGTGCCGGTCGCGTTCTCGCTGATGTCGGCGGCGCTGGCGACCTTGCTCTATCTCGGACTGCCGCCGATCGTCATGGTGCAGCAGACCGCGGCCGGCGTCGGGACCGCGTCGCTGATCGCGATACCGCTGTTCATTTTCGCCGGCGAGATCATGTTGCGCGGGGGCATTTCCGAGCGCCTGATCGCGCTTGCGTCGGCGCTGGTCGGTCATCTGCGTGGCGGTCTCGGCCAGGTCAGCGTGCTCTCATCGCTGTTTTTCGGCGGCGTGTCGGGCTCGGCGATCGCGGACGTCTCGGCCATCGGCGGCGCGATGATTCCGCAGATGGTGAAGCGCGGCTTCGATCGCGATTTCGCCGTCAACGTCACGATGACGGCGGCGCTCGTCGCGCTGCTCGTCCCTCCTTCGCACAACCTGATCCTCTACTCGGCGTCGGCGGGCGGCGGCATCTCGATCTCCGACCTGTTTGCCGCGGGCATCGTGCCGGCCTTGTTGCTGACCCTGACGCTGATGGTCACGGGCTGGCTGATCGCGCGCAAACGCGGTTACGCGGTCGAAGCGTTTCCCGGCATGCGCGCGGTGCTTCGGCGGTTCATTGCAGCGCTACCCGGTCTCCTGCTCGTCGCGCTGATCTTCGTCGGCATCCGCGCCGGCATCTTCACGGCGGTGGAGAGCGCGGCGATTGCGGTCGTGTATGCGCTGTTCGTGACGGCGTTGATCCATCGCCGGCTCGGCTGGCGCGATTTCATCGAAACCTGCGCCGGCGCCGCGCGCACCAGCGGCATGATCCTGCTCGTGATCGCGGCAGCCGCGTCGTTCGGCTGGCTGCTCGCCTACCTCGAAGTGCCGACCGCGGCGGTGAACGCGCTCACCCATCTCACCCACGACCGCAACCTGCTGTTGCTGCTGATGGTGCTGATCCTGCTGCTGCTCGGCACCTTCATGGATCTCGCGCCGATGATCATCATCTGCACGCCGATCTTCCTGCCGGTGGCGCGCGCGATCGGCGTCGACCCGGTGCATTTCGGCGTGATCCTGATCCTCAAGGGCGGCATCGGCCTGATCACGCCGCCACTCGGCTCGGTGCTCTTTGTCGGCACCGCGATCGGCAAGATCCCGATCGGCGAAGCGCTGCGCACGATCTGGCCGTTCTACTTCGCCTGCCTCGGCGTGCTGCTGCTGGTGACTTTCGTGCCGGCGCTCTCGTTGTGGCTGCCGGCGCTGTTGAAATAGCAGCGTCCCTTCGTCGTTGCACCGATGCGCCCGGGATTGGACGTTGCGATCGCGTTCACGCATATTGGTCACCGGTGTCAGCCGGCTGTGCCGGACTGCATGACCGCAATCCCGCGAAGGTGCCCGAGTCCCGATGCCCGCTCGAAAATCCGCTCCGCCCCCCGCGCGTGCTGCGCGTCCCGAACGGACCGTGGCGCCGAAGAAAGACGGCAAGCGCGTCGGCGTTGGTCGCGATGGCGGCAAGGCGACGATCAACGACATCGCGCGGCTGTCCGGCGTCTCCAAGAAAACCGTTTCGCGCGTGATCAACCGCTCACCGCTGGTGCACGAGGAGACGCGCGAGAAAGTCGAAGCGCTGATGCGCGAGCACGGCTACGTCCCGGATCCGATGGCGCGCGGGCTCGCGTTCCGCAAGTCGTTCCTGATCGGCATGGTCTACGACAATCCCAACGCGCAGTACATCGTGCACATGCTGGACGGTGCGCTCGACGGCCTGCGTGGCTCGGGTTACGAACTGGTGGTGCATCCCTGCGACAGCAAGAATCCCGACTACATCGAAGGGGTGCGGCAATTCGCGGTGCAGCAGCGGCTGCACGGCGTGATCCTGCCGTCGCGTGTTTCGGAGGACCAGGCGCTGATCGACATGCTGCGCGAGATCGATTGCCGCTATGTGCGCCTGGCGGCGATCAAGCTCGACGATGCGCAAAGCATGATCACGACCAACGATCGCGAAGGCGCGGTGGAGGTCGCCAAATACCTCGAATCGCTCGGTCATCGCCATATCGGCTTGATCACCGGGCCGAACCGGTATCTGTCCGCGCGCGAACGCGGCGGCGGTTTCCTCGAGACGCTCGCCAAACGCGGGGTCAAGGTCGCCGGAAAGTACGTTGTCGAAGGCGGTTACACGTTCGAGTCGGGCGTGTCCTGCGCCGAGCAGCTGCTTGCGCTGAAGCCGCGCCCGACCGCGATTTTCGCGCTCAACGACGAAATGGCGACCGGCGTCTACAAGGCGGCCTATCGGCTTGGGCTGCGCATACCCGACGACCTCTCGGTGGTCGGCTTCGACGACAGCCCGCTCGCGTCGCGTGTGTGGCCGTCGCTGAGCACGGTGCGGCTGCCGATCCGCGACATGGGCTTGCGCGCCGCCGCGATGCTTTTGCAGGCGCCCGCAGTCCCGGCCACCGCAGTGGCGTTCACGCCGTATCTGGTGACGCGCGAATCGTGTCAGCCGCCGTCCGCCTGACCGCGCAAGTTTTCACGCCAGTCCTGTTCCGATGCGAATGACACCGGTTTCCATTGCTCGACGGTCGCACTAAGATGGCGCTTCGCCATTCGCCGGAGCGCCGCCGTGTTCAAGAAGACCTATCACGCGACCCATCCCGACTCGATGCAGGGCGTCGCCAACGACACGTTGCGCGACCGCTATCTCATCGACGGGCTTTTCGTCGCGGACGAGATCTGCCTCAACTACACGCACTACGAGCGCTTCGTGATCGGTGGTGCGGCGCCCGTCACGAAGGCGCTTGCGTTGCCGGCCCAGGTCGAACCGGCGTCGGCGAAGGACCAGCCGTTCCTGCAGCGGCGCGAGCTGGGCATCGTCAATGTCGGTAGCGGTGCCGGCAGCGTCACCGTCGACGGCCACGCCTACACGCTGAAGCCGAAAGATGGCCTCTACGTGGGGATGGGCAGCCGCGATGTCGTGTTCGCTTCCGCCGATGCCGCCGATCCTGCGCGTTTCTATCTCGCCTCGACGCCGGCGCACGCGCACCACGCGACGACGCACCTCTCGATCGAGCAGGCCGTTCCGCTGGCGCGCGGCGCACTCGAGACCTCGAACGAACGCACGATCTACCAGTACATCGTGCCGGCGACGTGCAAATCCGCGCAGCTTCTGCTCGGGCTGACGGTGCTCAAGCCGGGCAGCGTATGGAACACGATGCCGCCGCATCGGCACGACCGCCGCTCCGAGGTGTATTTTTATTTCGATCTGGGCACCGACCAGCGCGTGATGCACTTCATGGGCGAACCCGACGAAATGCGCCACCTGGTCGTGCGCAACGAGGAAGCCGTGGTGTCGCCGCCGTGGTCGATCCACATGGGGTCCGGAACGTCGAACTACTGCTTCATCTGGGCCATGGGCGGCGAAAACCTCGACTACACCGACATGCAGCAACTGGATATCTGCCAGTTGCAATGACGCGCATTCCCGACCTCCCGACCGATCTGCGATTGCACGGTCGGGGCGACCCTCCGAGTACTGCGAAGGACCGATCCGCCATGTCATCGCCATTCGATCTCGGCGGCCGCACCGCCCTCGTCACCGGGGCGAACACCGGCCTCGGCCAAGCCATTGCCATCGCGCTCGCGCTGGCCGGTGCCGACGTCGCAGCGGTGGGGCGCAGCGTGCCGGACGAGACGCTCGCGACAGTCCGTGCCGCAGGTCGCCGCTGCGAGTGGATCGAAGCGGATCTGGACACACCGGCGCAGGTTGCATCCATCGTCGCGCACGCTGACGCCGTGTTCGGCCAAGTCGACATTCTCGTCAACAACGCCGGCACGATCCGTCGCAACGCAGCCCTCGACTTCAGCGAGTCGGACTGGGATGCGGTGATGGGCGTTAACCTCAAGACCGCGTTCTTCCTCGCCCAAGCGGTCGCGCGTGCGTGGGTGGCGCAGGAGCGCGGCGGCAAGATCATCAACATCGCCTCGTTGCTGTCGTTCCAGGGTGGCATTCGCGTGGCCTCGTACACGGCCAGCAAGTCGGGGTTGCTCGGCATCACGCGCCTGCTCGCCAACGAATGGGCCGCGCGCGGCATCAACGTGAATGCGATCGCACCGGGTTATTTCGAAACGAACAACACGCAAACGTTGCGCGCGGACGCAGCGCGCAACCAGGCGATCCTCGAACGCATTCCGGCCGGACGCTGGGGACAACCGGGCGACCTCGGCGGCGTCGCGGTCTTCCTCGCCTCGCGTGCATCCGACTACGTGCACGGCGCGGTGATTCCGGTCGATGGCGGCTGGCTCGCGCGGTAGGCTTCGGATGTCGAATCGACTTGCACTGGCCGCGCTGGCGCTCGTGCT
>JBDSBK010000390.1:0-4119 GCA_039921645.1 Dokdonella sp. | reverse complement strand
GCAGCAGTGAGGCTTCCCAGCACTGCACGCTGACGCGCGCGCCACCGCCTTCGCTCTCCCCTATCGCCAGGCGGTAACCGTGCAGGCGCACGATCGCCGAAACGATGCTGAGGCCAAGACCGTAGCCAGGTGTCGAGACGTCGCGGCCGCATTCGCTGCGATAGAAGCGCTGCAGTACGGCGTCCCGTTCGCCGTGCGGAATCCCCGGGCCGCTGTCGACGATGTCGACACTCGCTCCGGGTGTGTCGAGCAAGACGCGCATGCGGACTGTTCCGCCGTGCGGCGTGAACTTGATCGCATTGGCGACGAGATTGCTGAATGCCTCGAACAGCAGATGCGGGTCGGCATGAACCGTGACCTGCGTCGGTGCCTCGATGCGAAACGCGATGCCGCTGTCTTCCGCAAGCGGCGCATAGAGTTCATGCACCTGATTCAAGGTTGCGCCGAGATCGACGTTGCCGAAGCCGCCGCGACGCCGCAGGTCTTCCAGCTCCGAGATGCGCAGCAATGCGCGAAAGCGATCGAGCAGCGCATCCACATCCGTGATGCAATGCTCGAGCGTCGGCGCATCCTCTTCGTTGCGGCCGCCGCTATGCTGCAGGCGATGCAGTTGCGTCCTCAAGCGCGTCAACGGCGTGCGCAGATCGTGCGCAATGTTGTCGCATACCCCTTTGACTTCGCCGATCAGGCGCTCGATCTCGCCGAGCATGCGATTGACGATGGCTGCCAGCAGATCGACTTCGTCGCCGCGTCTGGATACGGGCAGGCGTCGGCCGAGATCGCCTCGTGCGATCGGCTCGATCGCCGCTTCGATCTCGCGCACGCGCCGCAGCGGCCGGCGGCTCAGCAAAAGGCCGCCGATCACGCCCGGAATCACGGTCAGCGTCAGGCCCCAGAACAGCGCCTGGCGAATGATCGCACTGACCTGATCGATCACGCTGGTGTCACGCGCGATCACCAGCCATTCGCGGCTGGGCAATTGCATTGCAAGACCGCGCGCGGGCTGACGATGGTCCATGCCCCGCCGCTGCAATCCCTGCGGCAATGCGTGAATCACGCCGTCCGCAGGCAGATCGGGCGGCAGGCGCTCGATGTTGCCGTCGATGTAGCGGCCGTCCTCAGCGAACACCCCCAGCGACATCACGCCGCGCAAGTCGAGTGCGCCGGTCGCTTCGAGTGCTTGCGACAGCCGCGAGCGCTCGATGGTCACGAGGTAATTCGCACGCTGCACGACGATGTCGTCGACCACGCGCGACAGATATCGACCTGTCTCCCAATACACGGCGCCGACCAGCACGACGCTCCAGACGACGAAGAACGCACCGTAAATAAGGATCAGGCGCGTCGTCGCGGAACGCCAGTGATCACTCAGATTCAGCAAGACGATATCCCGAGCCGCGCACGGTGCGAATCAGCGGTTCCCGACCCGGCGCGTCCACCTTCTTGCGCAAGCGCCCGATGTGGACGTCGATCACATTGGTTCCGGGGTCGAAGTGATAGCCCCACACCGCCTCGAAGATCATCGTGCGCGTCAAGACCTGCCCCGAATTGCGCAGCAGGAATTCGAGCAGGCGGAATTCGATCGGCAGCAAATCCAGCAAGACTCCGCCACGACGCGCGCTGCGTTCGATCAGGTCGAGTTCGAGGTCGGCGATGCGCAACGACGTGGCGCGTGCAGCCGGCTGCTGACGACGCAACAGCACCTCGACCCGCGCGGCCATTTCATTGGGTGCGAAAGGCTTGGTCAGATAGTCGTCGCCGCCTGCACGCAGACCGCGGATGCGTTCGTCGACGTCGCTGAGGGCGCTGATCATCAAAACCGGCGTCTGCACGCCGACCTTGCGCAACGCCCCGACCAGGGTCAGACCGTCGAGTTCGGGCAACATGCGATCGAGGGTGATGGCGTCATAGCCGCCGCCAAGCGCGCGCTCCAGGCCTTCGCGGCCATTGTCGACCCAGTCCACGTCATTACCGCGACTACGCAGTTCGGCCACAATCTCGCGCGCGGTTACCGCGTCGTCCTCGATGGTCAATACCTTGGGCATGTCGCTACGCTATGGTTGAATGTCGGAGAATCAAGGCATCGGGCCCGTGAGAGAGCCTGACGCGGCCGATTGACCGTCGCGACGGCCTTCGCTACTGCCGCTGCAACGAGGTCGATTCGGGGAGTTTAGCGTCCCACTATCCATGCCAACTGAAATCTCTTACAATTCCGCGCTTTCCGTGTTCAGAAACCGTTGCGAGGCGTTCCATGAAAGTGCTGTCGTCCCTCAAGTCCGCTAAGAAGCGTCACCGCGACTGCAAGGTCGTGCGTCGCCGCGGCAAGGTATTCGTGATCTGCAAGAGCAATCCGCGCTTCAAGGCGCGTCAGCGCTGAGCGGAACGCCGTTACCGGATTTTCGAAGAAAAGGCCGCTCTGCGGCCTTTTTCTTTGGCGGCCATGGATGGCCCGAATGCCGGAAATGCAGGAGCATTTTCCGGCAAGGCGTTTTTCGTGACCGCATCCCCGTAAATCCGCGCCGACGATGGAACCCGGCGCAGGCTTCTGCTACAAAGGCGTTCGTGGGTATGTCAGTCGTTCTTCCTTTCAGAACAGGGATTTGAGCCATGCTTGTGAAGTTCGTTCTCGCTACCGCGCTCGCTGTTGCGGCGGGCCTCATGCTGGTCCCCGCGCACGCCGATACGCTCGATGTGCAACCGCCTGTCAAGAAGCACCATCGCCACTCGGCTCGGTACAGTCATGCATCCGAGGGGGGCAATCTGCCGACTCGTGGCATGAGCATGGGCCAGGTCGAGCAGCGCTTCGGTGCACCTGCCGACAAATTGCCTGCCGCGGGCGGTGACACGCACCTCCACCCGACGATCAATCGCTGGCGGTACAACGGCTTCACCGTCTATTTCGAACGCAATCACGTGATCCACAGCGTGGTCGACGCGACGGTCGTTGTAGTTCCGAACTCCTGATTCGATGACCGCGCGTTTTCGCTTGCCTGCGGAGTGGGAGCCGCAGGCCGCGGTTGTTATTGCCTGGCCGCACGCCGGTACGGACTGGGCAGCACGTCTGGCCCTGATCGAAACGGCTTACGTCGCCCTCGCGGCGGCCATCACCCGCTTCGAGCCGGTGTTGGTCTGCGTGCCCGATGGACTGGTTCGCGAACGCGCGTCATCCCTGCTCGAAGCGGCGGGCGTCGATGCCGCACGCGTGCATTTTGTCGAAGTCCCTTACGACGACACCTGGCTGCGCGATTCGGGGCCGCTCACGCTTGCCGATGGCGCCGGATTTCGCCTGATCGATTTCCGCTTTACCGGCTGGGGCGGCAAATTCGAAGGCGGTCGCGATGACCGCTTGGTCGAAGCCCTCATCGATCGTGGCGTATTTCGCAGGTCGGCGCATCGGCGCATCGATTGGGCACTTGAAGGTGGGGCGATCGAATCGGATGGCAAAGGAACGATCCTGACCACCTGGCGCTGCCTGCATCAACGCCATCCCGACCTGTCGCGTGAAGAAATGTCCGCACGCCTTGTCGATGCATTCGATGCCGAACGCGTGCTCTGGCTCGACTACGGTTATCTTGAGGGCGACGACACCGATGCGCACATCGACACCCTCGCGCGTTTTGCACCCGACGATGCGATCGTGTTCCAGACCTGCGACGACGCCGCCGACCCGCACTACGCCGAGCTGGCGCGGATGCAGGTCGAAATAGCCAACCTGCGTACGGCTGAAGGGCACCCTTACCGATTGCATCCGCTGCCGTGGCCGCGTGCCATCATCGACGAAGACCGTCGCCTCGCGTCGTCGTACGCGAACTACCTGATCGTCAATGGCGCGGTGCTGATGCCGGCCTATGGCGATGCGGCGGACATTGCCGCCGCACGCATTGTTGCGAGCGCGCATCCGGGTCGCGAAGTCGTCCTCATCGACGCGCGTCCACTGATCTGGCAAAACGGCAGCGTTCATTGCCTGACGATGCAACTGCCCGCCGGCGTCGTGGCGACGGCCGATCCGTCAATCTAGGTCGGCGCGACGTCCGCGCCGATCATCTCGATACGGTACGTTCCGCGCCCGGCCTCTTTCGCTTCGTACAACATTGCATCGGCGCGCGCGACCAGCGCAGG
>JBDSBK010000389.1:0-4104 GCA_039921645.1 Dokdonella sp. | reverse complement strand
CTTGATGCGCGATACGTCGCTGGCCATGGGCCCGGCATCCAGCACGTCGCGCAGGACGGCCAGATCGACGCCGGCCGCGCGCCCAGCGTGCACGGTTTCCGCCAATGCCGTGACCATCGCGATCAGGAAGTGGTTGGCGGCGAGCTTGGTCTGCAATGCATTCGGCACGCGACCGCAGCGGAACAAGCGGGCACACAACGGCGCGAACAGCGGCAGCACCGCTTCGACGGATTCCATTTGGCCGGCGATCATCCCGACGAGCGTGCCCTGCTCGGCCGGAATGCGTGATCCCGACACCGGCGCTTCGACGTAGCCGCCGCCGCAGGCAAGGACGTCACGCTCCAGTTCACGTGAAAATTTCGGCGACGTGGTGCCCAGATGGACGATGGTCCGACCGGCGACGCGCGCACCGAAAGCCGCCGTTGCGCGACCGAGCGCCGCGTCGATCGCGGCCTCGTCCAGCAGCATCAACAGCACGATGGTCGACTGCGCGCACAGCGCATCCATCGACCGCATCTGCAACGCGCCCAGGTCCAGCAGCGGTTGGCAGTGTGCCGGCGTCCGACTCCATACGCGCAGGGGAATGCCCGCGCGAAGCAGATTGCGCGCCATCGGCAGACCCATGTTGCCGATACCCGCGAAGCCGACATTCATACGATCGACTCCGCCGCGAACGAGGGCTCGCCGTACAAGCGCGACCGCAGGAACGCAACGACCTCATCGCGCGCAGCCAGCGTCGGTTCGCCTTCGGTGTCGATGAGATGGGCGGTCAGGACGCTGTGGGGGCAACCCACGATTTGTCTGAAAAAAGGCGGCGGATCGAGGTTGGCCGCGGTGTCCGGAAGTACCTTGCCGACGAAGCGCGGTCCAAGCGCTGCGCGGTAAGCGGCAAAGCGCTCGGCGCGACAATGGCGATCACCTTCAAAGCGATAGGCGAGCACCGTGAGGTCGTCGCGCTCGAGCCGTGCGCGCACGGCCGCGAGTTCTTCCGCGCTGCTTTCCAGCGTGGCGGGGTCGTCCAGGGGCAGCGAGGGTTGCGCGAGCACCGGCGCGAGCATGGCCGGCTCCAGCATCATCGAAAGCGCGAAATTGCCGGTAAAGCACATGCCGATGGCGCCGATGCCGGGCGGCCCGCACTCATGCAGCGCGAGGCGGGCCAACGCACGCAACCATGCGGTGATCGGGCTCGCGCCCCGACCGGCGAGCGCATGAAACTCCGCACTGATGCAGGCGCGACGCATGATCGCAAGCCCTTGCTCCGCTTGTGGCACGGCGCCATCGCGCCCGAACAGCGACGGCATATAGACGGCAAACCCTGCGTTGCGCAGCCAGCGCGCAAAGCGCGCAACGTGCGGACTGATGCCCGGCATTTCCGCCATCACGATGACGCCCGGGCCGGCACCGGAAACGTGCACGGTTCGGGTGACGCCTTCGAGACAAATCGAGCGAGCCTGGAAGTCGCCCAGTGAATCGTCGACAGAAGCGGATTGCTGCATCGGAATCCTTGGAGGCGTGGCCTGACAGCCGCCAGCGCAGGTGTCGGGAATATCCGGAAAACTTCAACGCGACCATTTGATCGCGCGTGCGCAGATTGTGCTAGCGTCCGAAACGACATCTTTCGGGCGTATTCAGACATGAAGGATTTCGAGCTCCTGATGCTCGACGGCACCAATCCCAGCGGGGTCGCGATGACCCGCGACATTCTTGCCGCCTCGGCGCTGTTCGCTGCGCGTCAGGGCGAACCGGCGCCTACCTGGGGGCTCTATTCGCCGTCGGGTGGGCCTGTGCATCTGCAAGGCGGCATCGGAGCCGACAGCGTGCGCCTTCCGGGACGCACGCAAGGCACGCGCTCGGTCCTGCTGGTGCCGGGCATCTGGGTGACGGACGCGCGCGAATTGCGCGAGCGCATGCAGGCAGACGATTGCCGACGCGCCATTCGATGCATTGCCGCTCACATCGCCTGCGGCGGTGTCGTGGCCGCATCGTGTTCGGCCGTGTTCCTGCTGCAGGCCGCGGGTGCGCTGTCCGGACGCCACGCGACGACCACCTGGTGGCTCGCGCCGGAGCTCGCGCGTATCGCGCCCGATACCCGCGTCGAGGCCAACCGCATCCTCTGCATCGACGGACCGGTGATCACCGCCGGCGCGGCTTTCGCGCAATCGGACCTGATGCTCCACCTGTTGAGGCAACGCTTCGGCGCGAAACTCGCCGACGGCGTGTCGCGCGTGCTGTTGCTGCACGAGCGCGGCGAGCAGGCGCAGTTCGTGGTGCCCTCGGTGCTCGCGAGTGGTAGTGCGCTGGTGACACGCCTGACTCAACGAGTGGAATCCGCACTGCCCGCGGTGCCGTCGGTAACGCAACTCGCCAGTGAACTGTGCGTTTCCGAACGCACCCTCGGGCGCCATGTTCGCCATGCCACAGGGATGGGAACCATCGACATGATCCAGAGCATTCGCCTGCATCGTGCACGCAATCTCCTGCAGAACAGTCGCATGAACATCGACCAGGTTGCGGCGGCCGTCGGCTATCGGGATGCGACTGCGCTGCGGCGACTGATGCGCAAGCTTGCGGGCACTACGCCGAGCCGGCTGCGCGCGACAACGCTGATTTCGCGACCAGGAAAGTCAACCGCCCCGTTCGCGAACGACAAGCGCAGCACACGATGATCGATGCGACAGAGGCAGGCGCATTGCTGGTGACCGGCGCAAGTCGGGGCATCGGCGCGGCAACCGCATGGCTCGCGGCGCAACGCGGCTACGCCGTGGGGATCAACTATCTGCGCGAGCAGCACGCTGCGGAGGCGATCGTGCAACGTATCCTTGCCTCGGGCGGACGTGCCGCCGCGCTACGCGCCGACGTGGCGGACGAATCCGAGGTCGTGCGCCTGTTCGACGAATGCACGGCGCGACTCGGTCCGCTTGCGGGTCTCGTCAACAACGCGGGTGTTGTCGCACCTCAGGCACCGCTGGTGGCGATGGATGCGGCTCGACTGCAGCGTGTATTCGCCGTCAATGTGTTCGGCACGATGCTGTGCGCGCGCGAAGCCGTGCGCCGCATGTCGACTCACAACGGCGGCGCTGGCGGCGCGATCGTCAATGTCTCTTCCGCTGCATCGAGACTGGGTTCGCCCGGCGAATACGTCGATTACGCAGCATCGAAGGGTGCGGTCGATACATTCACCATGGGCCTTGCGAAGGAAGTGGCCGGCCAGGGAATCCGCGTCAATGCCGTGCGACCCGGATTCATCCTCACCACCATGCATGCCAGCGGCGGCGAGCCCAATCGCATCGAAAGGCTCCGGGACACGATTCCCATGCGCCGAGGAGGCGATCCGGAAGAAGTCGCGCGCGCAATCCTCTGGCTGCTGTCATCGGAGGCCTCCTATACGACCGGAGCGCTGATGGATGTGAGCGGTGGGCGCTAACTTCAACAGCGAGCGCCGCTTCGGGCGCGTGGTGCGGCCGCAACGATGGCGACAATGCATCGACCTCAAGCCGATCGCGGTGCCTCAGGGCCGGCCCGTTCTGCCGGTACGTTCACGATCGTCTCCGACGCCACTAGCCCGCAGCAAATTGCGCGAAGCCATGCAGGAATTCGCCCAACTGCTTGCGCAACGCCTCATCGCGAATCCCGCCGTTTTCGTCGAAGGCCTGATGCGCGCGCGACACCATCAGGCGGCCGCCCGACCAATGGCGCGTGCCGAGCGTGCGCAGTACAGGCAGCCATGCGGCCTGCGAGAGTATCGTGCCGAAGCCGCCCGGCGACGCGCCGATCACCGCGAAAGGACGATTGCCGAACACGCGCGGAATGTCCGCCGCAGGGCGTGACAGCCAGTCGATCGCATTCTTGAAGACGCCCGGGATGCCGTTGTTGTATTCCGGCGTCACCAGCAGCACACCGGCACTCGCAACGATGCGCTCCTTCAATTCGGCGACAGCGTTGGGGAGTCCATCGCGTTGTTCGACATCGCCATCGTAGAGAGGGATGCCGTGCAGGGTCGCCGCGTCCAGTGCGAAACCGGGGCCGGCCAGCGTCTGCGCTGCATGTAGCAGCGTCGTATTGAACGACTGCGCACGCAGGCTGCCGGAGATGCCCAATATCGTC
>JBDSBK010000388.1:0-2853 GCA_039921645.1 Dokdonella sp. | reverse complement strand
GACGCGTGAAAATGCGCCCGTAGGCGTCGTACATTTTCTGGTATTCGCGCGTCAGGCAGTCCTGGCTCAGATGAAACGAATACGCGTCCTTCATTAGGAATTCGCGCGCGCGCATCACGCCGAAACGCGGGCGGATCTCGTCGCGGAATTTGGTCTGGATCTGATAGAAATTGACCGGGAGCTGCTTGTAGCTATTGAGCTCATTGCGCGCGAAATCGGTAATGACTTCCTCGTGCGTTGGGCCATAGCAATACGCCGCTTCCTTGCGATCCTTGATTTTCAGCAACTGGCCGCCGAATTTTTCCCAGCGCCCGGTTTCATCCCACAGTTCGCGCGGCTGGATCGACGGCATCAGCAACTCGACCGCTCCGGCGCGATTCATTTCCTCGCGCACCACGTTCGCGACCTTGCTCAAAACGCGCAAACCGAGCGGCGACCAGGTGTAGATCCCGGCGGCCAGCTTGCGGATCATGCCGGCGCGCAGCATCAGGCGGTGGCTTGCGATTTCCGCGTCCGCAGGAACTTCCTTGACGGTCGCGAGGTGAAAGCGGGTGAGGCGCATGGGGTTCCATCAACTTGGCACGGAACCATCGATTCTAGCAGCGGCTCGCCAGGCGAGGCAGGTCGCGTCCGCAGGCTCGTCTGCGAGCGATCGACGGGATGGCCGTTTTTTTTGCTGGCTCGGGGACGAGGGCAAATCCACCGGCCAATGATCACCGGCAATGGCTCGCGTCGCGGATCGTCCCGGCGAGCGCGGCCACGTGGCGTGACCATGCGAGGGCCCCTTAAACCAGTGATGGCAGGGGCAGCGCCAGGAGGTCCGGCGAATCGCTACTAACGGAGGGCTTCAGCCCGCCAATACCGTCGCCCGTTGCCGGACGCAATATGCGTCAGTTGGTGCAGAACAGTTTGACCTGCTGGGCGAATTTGTCGACCTGCGCCTGATGCGTCTTGGCGCCATCCAGATCGACCGGGTAGCCGTCTGCATCAAGTGCCGGCTTCTGGCTGTCGAGCGTGGCCTGATTCTTGCGCGCTATTTCGCAATTATGCTTGATGTCTTCGGGCGCATAACCTGCAGCAGCGGCAAGGGCGGGACCCGAATTCTTGGCGGCCTCCTCTTTCTGGGTC
This sequence comes from Dokdonella sp., assembly GCA_039921645.1. Taxonomy (GTDB): domain Bacteria; phylum Pseudomonadota; class Gammaproteobacteria; order Xanthomonadales; family Rhodanobacteraceae; genus Dokdonella_A. The sequence continues at coordinate 1,725 of JBDSBK010000388.1, read as the reverse complement.
GCTTCCTCAGTCGCGTCGCCAGTGGTGACGCCGCCCTTGAGCTTGAGTTTCTGTGCCTTGGTCACGCTGGCCGGTGGCGGCGAGTCGGAAAAATGCTTGACGCCGTTTGCGTCGGTCCACGAGTACATCTCGGCTGCAGCAGCCGGAAGGCCGACCGTCAGCAGGACGAAGAGGAGCCAATTGCGCTTCATTGATAGACCTTCGCGTTCTTGCAGGTGCTCAAGGGGGCACGCCGTATGGGCGACTGGATAACACCAGTCGCCCCCGGACACAAGCGAAAGCACCGGAATTTGTGGTTCACGGTACACTCTCGCACCGTCTCCCAACCTTGCCACGGCTCGAGTATGGACGAAACTTCGACCGGTGCACGCAAGCCGCCACGCGGAATCTATCTGCTGCCGAACCTGTTGACGACGGGTGCGATGTTCGCCGGATATTTCGCGATCGTGTCCGCAATAGGAGGGCGCTATACGGATGCAGCGATCGCGGTGTTCGTGGCAGCGATTCTCGACGGCCTGGATGGCCGCGTCGCCCGCCTGACCGGCACGCAAAGTGATTTCGGCGTGCAATACGACTCGCTCTCCGACTTGGTGAGCTTCGGACTGGCGCCGTCGCTGGTCCTCTACACGTGGTCGCTGTCGGCGTTGAAAACCTACGGGTCGGGCTGGGGCAAGCTTGGCTGGGCCGCGGCGTTCATCTATGCCGCCTGCGCCGCGTTGCGGCTGGCCCGCTTCAACACCCAGGTAGGGGTCGCCGACAAGCGCTATTTCCAGGGTTTGGCGAGTCCTGCGGCAGCCGCCCTGTGCATGTCGTTCGTGTGGGCGATCGAAGAAAAGGGCCTGTTCGGATTCAACGCGAGCAACATGGACTTCGTGACTCCCGTCGTCGCGATCGTCGCCGGTCTCCTGATGGTCAGCCGCGTCCGCTATTTCAGTTTCAAGGCCTGGCCGAAATCCGATCGCGTACCCTTCATCTGGATTCCGGCCGCGATGTTGATCCTGGTCGCGCTGGCCGTCGATCCGCCCCGCGTGGTGCTCCTCATCACGACGTTGTATGTGCTGTCCGGGCCGATCATGACCCTCTGGGGCCTGCGCAAGAAACGCAGCGCACGTGCGCTGCGCGGCTCAGGCCGCGAACCGGAATGAAGGCCGTACGCACCGTGCCGTCCGGGCCGCACATGGCGGGCGCGACACACGGCGCACACCGGCGTGAGGGCGACACGCTTGCCTTCCTGGCGGATCTTTCGCGTGCGCTCGCGGTATCGCTCGATCTGCGACTGACCTTGTCCGAAGCCGTCAATCGGGTTGCCGATTTCATGCAGGCCGAGGCGGCCTCGCTGTTCCTGCTCGATCCCGAAACCGGCGTGCTCGATTGCCGCATCTGCGTCGGCCCGGTCGACATCACGGGCTCGCGCCTCGCCGTGGGCCAGGGCGTGGTCGGTCGTGCCGTCGCCGAAAACACCACTCAGATCGTTGCGGATGCCTCGACCGACACGCGCGTCTGGCGTGCCGCCGACGATGACAGTGGTTTCGTTACCCGCAGCCTCGTCTGCGCGCCGCTGGCGACCGCCGATGGGCCGATCGGCGCGCTCGAAATCGTCAATCGCCGCGATGGCGCTCCGTTCAGCGCGGCCGACGCGGAACTGCTTGGCATCATTGCGGCACCTGCCGCGCTCGCGATCAACAATGCACGCATGGCCGGCAACCTGCTCGAACAGCAGCGCCT
>JBDSBK010000387.1:0-5843 GCA_039921645.1 Dokdonella sp. | reverse complement strand
CCGGCGACGCGACGCTTTTCATGGTCGCGTGCGTGCTTTCCTACTGGGCCCTGCGCGCGCGCAACATACGCCGCATGCATCGCCTCGAACGCACCGCCGATGCGACCTTCCTGATCGGCCTGCTGCTGATGACCGTCGTCTGCGGCGTGGTGACCTGGGCGATTCTTTGAACCGCGCGAACCGCGGAACCATTCGCGCGTCAGTTTCAGGCGCCGCGGGCAACGGCGGACGGGAACGCGCGCGCGTGGGAAAACGTCATTGCAGCGCGGGTGAATCGATTCGATCGCGGAATTCGCCCAGCTACCTTTGAGGACGCCTTGTCCCCCGCAGCGACAACCGTTTCCTTGTCGAACCCGTCTGCGAAGATGCCGACCGCATCGGTATCTGTTGCCGCATTGTTCGCCGCGTTCGTGTCCGGCGCATTCGCTGGCGCACTCACGGTCGCGGTGTTTTCAAGTGGGATTTCCGGTGTGGCGACGACGGTGGCGCTGAGTACATAGGTCAATGTCGTACCTGAGGGCATCGCGACGGTGTCGTCGATATCGCCACTGCCGCTCGCCGTGCACGATGCGCCGACACTCGCTTCGCAGGTCCAGTCCGCATTGACGAGACTGGACGGCAGCAGATCCATCACCCTTGCGTCGACCGCATCGTTGGGACCCGCGTTGTGCACGAAAATCGCGTATACGACGATGCCGCCGCCTGGCGCAAAGTCGGTGTCGTCGTCGATGCTGATCGAAAGATCGAGGCCTGCAGCAACCGTGATGGTGAAGGTCTGCTCGGGCGAAGAATCGTTGCCGCCGTTCGCGGTGCCACCATCGTCCTGCAATATCAGGCCGAACGTCGCGCTACCAGCGTGGCCGCTCAGCGTGTACGCCAAGGTTCCATCCAATGCGATCGACATGCTGTTGGCGACGCCGTTTGAGTCACTGATCGTGCGTACGTGCCATGCCTGTACGCCCTGGCTCGATTCGTTCGCAGCCCCCATGCTCGTCACGCTCGCGAAGCCCGACTGCACCTGGGCGCCGCTCGTACCCGCCGGCCACCCGGCGATCGTCGCGAGCGCAAAACTCGGTGGATCGTTGACCGCGCCAACCGTGATCGTCGCCGTGGCAGTGACCGACTCCAGTCCGTCGCTGATCGTGTATTCGAACGTCGCAACACCGTTCGCATCGGCAGGCGGTGTGTAGGCGAAGCTGCCGTTCGCATTGAGCACGACCGAGCCACCGATGCCTGCGGCATCCAACGTGCTGGCGTTGATGATCGTCAACGTGTCGCCATCCGGATCGCTTGCACTCGCTAGCACACCCAGCGCAGCCCCCACCGTCAACGGTGCATCTTCGTTCGTGGCGTACGATGCATCCCCAGCAAGCGGCAAGCGATTGACGTGATGCGTGACCTGCGCAGAGCTTGCGCTGAAGTTGCTATCGCCGGCATAGCTTGCAGTCAATGTGCGAGGACCCCGCGTCGTCAACGTCAGTGCGCAGTTCGTCCCGCCTTGCGCAATTGCGCAGCTGTCGACGCCATCCCCGATCGTGATCGGCCCGGTGGGCGTGCCGGACCCTGACGCGGAAAATGTTGCAGCGATGGAGACGGATTGGGCCGGCGTCGACGGATCGGGCGTATGTGTGGCAATCGACAGCGTCGTGGCGGTCGGATTGACCACGTGATCGAGGTTGGGCGAAGTGCTGCCCAAGTAGCTGAGGCCCGCGCCCAGGTACGACGCAACGACGTGGTGTGTACCCGCACTGGTGAAGGCGATTGCACAGCTGCCATTGCCTCCAACATCGAGCGCGCCCGTACACGATTGGCTACCATCGCCGACCGTCACGTTGCCTGTCGGGATACCCGTGCTCGGAGCGACGGCCGTGGCCGAGAATCCGAAGCTCACCGACTCACCGATGGCCGAGGTTATGGGAGCCTGTGTCGTGATGGCTGTCGTGGTGGAAGCGAAATCCACGTTCAGTTGAACGATCCCGGAGTTACTCGGCAGGTAGCGATGGGTGTCCCCCAGATAGAAGGCGTGCACGCTGTACCAACCGGCGCTCGTGAACCGTGCGACGCAGGTCGCGTGTCCGTTCGCGTCGACAACACCCCCGCAACCGTCGTGCCCGTTGTTGATCGAAACGGAGCCCGTCGCCGGGCCAACTCCGGGTGAAAGCACAAAAACGTCGGAGTCCAAGATCACGGGCTGGCCGACGACGACTGTCGAAGGCGAAATCGGCAACATGGCGACATTGGTCGAAGCCTCATACCGGACTCCGCTCGCCGCTCCATTGCTCGGATTGAAATTGCCATCACCCAGATAGCTCAACGAAACCGAATAGCTGCCGAACAGGCTCGGGACCAGGCTGCAGCTTGCGGCTCCGTCGCTGATCTGCGCGGTGCAGCCGCTGGCTCCATCGCTGATCTGGACATTGCCACTCGGGTTTCCGTTGCCTGGAGCCGCGGCCGAGACATAAGCCGTATACGTGACGCTTTGACCCCAGGCAGAATTGTTTGGCGTGGCGAATCCGGATGTCTCCGTGGCCGCCTTGGAAACCTGATGCGTTGCTGTGGCGCCGCTCGCGGAAAACGCGCCACTGTCGGGCATGTAAGTCGCGGTCAACGTGCGATTACCCGCCACCAACGAAAACAGAGTGCAGGAGCCGACACCCGCAGATAGCGTAATGGGGCCGCAGCTCGCGCCCTGATCATCGCTTACCACAACACTGCCGCTGGGAACGCCACCGGTAGAACTAACGCTCACACTAACCGCGTAGGATTGTCCGGCAACCGTCGTCGTTGGCGACATCGAAGTAACAGCAGTACTCGTGACCCACTGCTCGGTGGACACTGCTGCAATTCCGCCACGTCTTGCTCCGCCAATTTCAGTAAATTGCCCTCCAATGTAGGCAGTGCCATGGCCATCGAAGGCGAGCGCCAATGGGCTGTCATCGGCGGATGGATTCCAATTGGCGTCTGCCGAACCATTTCCACTCGTCGACAGCTTGGCAACATGGCGTCGAGTACTGCCTGAAATGATTGTAAAAGAACCGCCCACGAACACGTGGCCGGTGCCATCCAAGGCGAGCGTGCTGACAACATTGTCTGCTGCCGGATTCCAGTTCACATCTGCCGCTCCACTGCCATTGCCCGACAATTTGGCAATGTAGTTGCGGTTCGCACCTCCGATGTTGGTGAAGACCCCGCCGACATAAACGCTGCCGTTTGTGTCGACGGCTATGGACTGGACGTAACTGTTCGCCGCCGGATTCCATGCAGGGTCGGCTTGACCCGCACCCGCCACGGACAATTTAGCGATTCGATTGCGATTGAGGCCACCTATCTGGTTGAAATCGCCGCCAGCGTAAATATAGCCGCCGTCCAATGCCAAGTTACTCACGCTACTGGCGCCACTTGTGCCGCCACTCGCGGTTGGATTCCAGGTGGCATCGACCACACCTGTCCCGTCAGCGGATAATTTCGCAATGCCGGCTCGGTGCTTTGCGCCGATGGAGGAGAAGGCTCCCCCGGCGTAAATATTACGGCTCGCATCCATGACGAGCCTCTGCACGACGTAGTCGGCATTCGGATTCCATAGGTCATCCGATGCGCCGACGCCTTCACCGCTTATCTTTGCAATGTTGTTGCGGTTCTTTCCGCCAATCTTGGAAAAGTATCCACCCACGTACACGCTGCCGTCGGGGTCAGCCAATACTGTCGAAACAAAACCGTCCGGATCGGGATTCCACTCCAGGTCCAGCGTACGATCCGGCCGCAGCCGCAAGATGTTTCGATGCATGACCTGACCGACCTTGCGGAATTCTCCACCTACTATGACGCCTCCATTTGGTTGTCGGGCGATTGAAGTGGCGTAGCCTGGGTACTCGATATCCATTTGGATGGCGCTGAGGGTTCCGTCCGTCGTGATGACGCCGAGTCCGAGATGCTGCTGCTCATGCAGCGTTGAAAAACTCCCGCCAACGCAAATGGTGTTGTCAGGATTCAACACCAATGCGCGTACCTCGCCGGATGCGGAAGGGTTCCAGTTGGGATCCGGGGTGCCCACGCCGCTGGTGGAAAGCTTGGCAACATTGTTGCGAACCTGGCCGCGGGCCAGCGTGAACATACCGCCTATATAAATGTTTCCACTGCCGTCCAGCGCCATGGCAGACACTTGACCGTTTACTTGCGGAGCCCACAACGGATCGATCGCGCCCGATCCGCTAGCCGCCAGTCTCGCCAGGCCGTAGCTGGTGCCGCCGCCAATCGCGAAAAAGCTGCCGCCCGCATACACGTTGCCGTTTGCATCCGGCAACAATGCATTTACGTAGTAGTCGGGCGAAGGATTCCATGTGACATCGGCAGGACCTGCGCCGTCGGTAGACAAACTTGCGAGATACTTGCGATTCTGGCCGCCCACGTTGGTAAAGGTTCCGCCGACATAGACCGTGTGCGCACTGTTCAATGCAATCGCATTGACGCTCCCGTTGGGAGAGGGATTCCAGACCGGGTCCGCAGAGCCGCTGCCTTCGGTTGACAACCGGGCTATGCCGCGACGACTGAGGCCACCGACGGAGCCGAAACCGCCCCCTACATAGATGCTGCCCGCTCCATCCAAAGCAAGCGCGGAGATAGAGGAATTCGCAGCGGGGTTCCAGGATTCGTCCACATCGCCTCGTCCTGACTCCGCGATCTTCGCCAGGTGCTGCCGATCCCGCCCGCCAACTTTGGTGAACCAGCCGCCCAGATAGATGCTTCCATTGCCGTCAGAGACCAGTGTGTACAGGACACCGTCAAGTTGAGGAGTCCAGTCGGGATCGAGCGTCCCGTCGGGACGCAACTTTGCAATATTTTTTCGGTCCGCTCCGTTGACGGAACTAAAATAGCCGCCCAAGACTATGCTCCCATCCGGCAGGCGCACCATGGCATTTACGAAGCCGTTGGTCAGCAATTGCAAATCGGGATCGGCTAGCGGAGGCGGCGTTTGCGCTTGAACCACCATTGCCACAAGAAAAACAACAATGAGCAGACCCTGCGTCAGGCGCCGTACAAGATTCCGATTCAAGCTCCTCTCCCCTGTTTGATCGATGACCCGAACTATGTCGCATCGCATGCAATCGTCGCGCCATCAATGTTATCAATCTTCGAATGGATGTTTGGCGGACGACGAAATTTCCGAATCCGGACCGAACCGGGCTGGAGAGCAAGTACAGCTCGTGCATTGCCGACCAGCACTACGAACGCATGCACGTGCGCAACGGGGTGATCGCAATCGAGTCCAACGGATCCCGCGATCTGCTGCCACTGCGGAATTCTTCTCGCGCCGGAGTCTCGCGACCTTGCCGGATCCCTCCGGCGCTTACCCGCGGCCGGTAGCCGTGTCCGACAGAAGCTGGCGCACCAGCGCCAGACGATTCGCGACCGCGAGACCGAAGCCACGCATTGACGCCAGTGCGGCGTTATCCGTGACGAACAGGCGTTCGATACGGTCGAGCGACTTTGCAGCCAGCGTATTCTCGCTGCGCCGTTCGCGTTCGTAGCGCCGCAAGACGTGCGCAGCGCCGATATCGCCGCTGCGCGCGCGCGCCGCGCGCAGCACGCGGCGCAGGCACGCGACGTCGCGAAAACCGAGATTCATCCCCTGCCCCGCCAGCGGATGCACGAGGTGCGCTGCATCGCCGGCGAGTACGCAACGGCCTGACACATAATTTTCCGCGAGCCTCATCCGCAACGGAAACGCGGCACGTACGGTGGTCGCGGTAATCGCTCCGAGGCGAAAGTCGAAGGCACAACCGAGTTCACTGCGAAACGCCTCGTCATCCAATGCGAGTATGCGCGTCGCTTCCACGTCGGGAAGC
>JBDSBK010000386.1:0-2854 GCA_039921645.1 Dokdonella sp. | reverse complement strand
CCCTCGGGCCGACAAGCTTTCAACGCAGTGTCGCGCCTATCTGGATGCGCTCCGCGAAATCGAATCCGTGGTGCGGACGCAGCCCTGCGAAGCCGAGATGGTCGCCGATGCTGCGGGTGTCATCTGGTTGTTGCAGGCTCGGCCGCTGGCATCGCCCCGCTGCGACGAGTCGGCTGTGAACGCGCTGCGTTGCCGCATCGAATCGAAGCTGGAGACACTTTCGCCGCGGCCGCCCTTGCTCGGCATGATGCCGGACTGGAACCCGGCGGAGCTGCTCGGCGAGCATCCACGTCCGCTCGCACGCGAGCTGTTCGATGGCTTGATCACGCGTCGCGCGTGGCGGATCGGGCGAGCGGCACTCGGCTACGCACGCATCGAAGACATCGGTCTGTTGCAGTTTCATGGCGGGCGCCCCTATGTCGACGTGCGCACGAGCTTTCGTTCCCTGCTGCCAGCGGGGCTCGATGCCGAGATGGGCGAGCGCATGGTGGGGGCGTACTGCAAGCGTCTTCGTACTTATCCGGAATACCACGACAAGATCGAGTTCGAGGTCGCCTTCACGACATTGACGTGCGGCATCCCCTCGGAGTTCGCCGTTCGCTATCCCGGGTTGCTCGACGACACCGAGCTCGCCGCCTTCGACGCAGCTCTGCGTGGGCCTGCGTCAGCGACACTCGACAGCGCGCTGACGGATCGCCTGCTCGAGGGATTCATGCGCGACCTGCAGCTGTCGCCACCTGCTGCGGAGCCGGCGCGCTTGCGACACTGGCTCCAGCGCCTCGAATTGCGCACCGGCGTGCGCTTCGCGGTCGCTGCACGACAGGCGTTCGCGGTCGACGCCCTGTTGCGCTCGGCGGTGGAGAGCGGCGCGCTCGACGCGACACTGTGGCGTGATTTCAAACAGGCTGCGGCGCGTCACGCAGTCGTCGCAGCGACAGCTGCGGGCATCGATCATGGCCACGTGCGCGCGGGCACCTTCGACATCGCGGCCCCGGCGCGCCAGGAGTTTGCGGCGCACGTCTTCGCTCATACGGCCGAACAAGACGCCGGTGCAAGCGGTGTGCAAACCATCGACGGCGCCGCCGCGCAGATCCTGCGCGATGCGCTGTGCGAGCTCGGCCTGGGCATCGCGCCAGACGCATTGCTCGCACAATATCGCCGCGTGGTGCACGCACGCGAGTTCGGCAAGTTCGTGCTTGCGCGCGGCGTGTCGCTGGCACTGGATGCCCTGGCAACACTCGCGCTCACGCGCGGCATCGACCGCGACGAAGCCGGCTGGCTCAGCCTCGCCGATCTGCTCGATCCCGTAGTCGATCGCCGCTCGTTGCACGAACGCGTGAAACACGCGCGTGAAATGCATGCGATCGAGGCGCGCTTGCGCATGCCCTTGCTCATCGACGACGTCCGCCTCGACACCATTCATCACATACCCGGCCAAGCCAACTGGCTCGGCCGCGGACGTGTCGACGATGTGTTGACGATGGTCGACGCGCATACCCATCCGGACAGCGTCCCGCTGCACGCGATCATCGCGATCGCGAGCGCGAACCCCGGCTTCGACTGGATTTTTCCGCGCAGACCGGCCGCGTTGCTGACCGCGTTCGGCGGACCCAATTCGCACATGGCGATACGCTGTGCCGAAGCCGGCGTGCCCGCACTGCTCGGCGTCGGACCCGAAGCGTTTCGCCGCGCGACCGGCACAGGGCGCGTCCGCATCGATTTCGAAGGCCGCACATGGACGACCGCGTGAACACTGCCACTGCGCTGGACTGGGATTACAGTGCGCTCGCAGATCACTATCGCTTGCGTGCTCCGTATTCGGACGCGGCTTTGCGCGACCTGTTCGCCTTGATGCGATTGTCAGCGGCTGCCGCGTGCGTCGATATCGGTGCCGGCACCGGCCGACTGACCGCTGCACTCGTTGCGCAAGCGCTGCAGGTAACCGCGATCGAGCCCAACGCGGCCATGCGCGCGATCGGCCGTCGCGACGTGCCGCACGCACGCTGGCTCGCGACGCGCGGCGAAGCGACGGGTTTGCCGAGCCGTTGTTGCACGCTGCTCGCGTTCGGTTCCTCGTTCAACGTGCTGCCGGCGCGCGCCGCACTCGATGAAGCCGCACGCCTGCTGCATCCCGGCGGCTGGCTCGTCTGCCTGTGGAACCATCGCGATCTCGACGACCCGTTGCAGCGCCGCCTGCAGGCGGCGATCGAGAAGCGAGTGCCTGGCTACGATCATGGCCAGCGAAGGGAGGACCCGACTTCGTTGCTCGATGCGGACGGCCGTTTCGGCGAGGTCCAGGGCATTACCGGGCGACTCGTGCATGCGACCCGGGCGCGCGACTTCGTCGGCGCATTCCGCGCGCACGCGACCCTGGTGCGGCACGCCGGCAGCGCGATGTCGGACGTGCTGGATGCGCTCGCGGCAGTGGTTGCAGGCGAAGACTCGATCGCCGTGCCCTTCACCACCCGCATCTTTGCGACGCGCCGCAACGACGCACGATGACTGTTGCCATCATCCTCGCCGCGGGTCGCGGGACGCGTCTCGGCCACCATACACGCCATCTGCCCAAGGCCCTGGTGCGCGTCGCGGGTCGCTCGCTGCTCGACTGGCACCTGCACGCGCTTGCCGATTGCGGCATCACTTCCGTGGCCGTCGTCGGCGGCTACCGCTGCAGGCAACTCGCGCGTCCCGGCGTCGAACTGATCGAAGCGCCACACTGGTGCGAGTCGGGCCCGCTCGCCTCGCTCGTTGCCGCGCGACCCGCGCAGCGCTCGAGCGATTTTGTCGTGCTCTACGGCGATTGCCCGCACCATGCGTCGAATATCCGTGCACTGCTCGCCCGCCGCGCCGATGT
>JBDSBK010000385.1:0-2600 GCA_039921645.1 Dokdonella sp. | reverse complement strand
TGGTAGAGCGTGCCGCTCGGGTTGTTCGGCGAACAGACGATGACGAGCTTGGTGTCGTCGTCGCACAGCGCGAGCAACTTTTCCGGATCGAGCGCGAAACCGTCGTCGGCATCGAGCGCGAGCGCGCGGTAGTCGGCGCCCTGCAATGCGGTGCCGATGCGATACATGCCGAAGGTCGGTGCGAACGCGACGACGTTGTCGCGCCCGGCGCGGCAGAACGCGCGCAGCAGCAGGTCGATCGCCTCGTCGCTGCCACGACCGACCCACAGGCGCGCCGGGTCGGTTCCATACAAAGCGGCGAGGCGCGCACGCAGATCCGCCGGTTGCGGCGACGGATAGCGGTTGAGGCCGGCATCGATGTCGACACCTTCGTCACGCAGATCCCACGGCGATTCGTTCGCGTCGAGGCGAATACGCGCCTCGAAGCCGGCCCTTCGTGCCGAGGCATAGGGTTTGAATGTGGCAAGCTCCGGCCGCACGCGGGCGAGCAGGCTCATGCTTGCACCTGTTGAGCCCGGAGGGTTGAGTGGGGATGGGGTTCAGGCAGCGCCAACTTCGCGAGGCGCACATCCACCGCACGCGCATGCGCTTCGAGACTCTCCGCGCGCGCAAGCACCATCGCATCGCCGCCGATATTGCGCAGGCCTTCGGCGCTGAGTTCCTGCACGTTGACGCGACGCAGGAAGCTGTCGACGCCGACGCCGCCGAACGCGCGCGCGAAGCCGAGCGTCGGCAACACATGATTCGGGCCAGCACAGTAGTCGCCGACGGTCTCCGGCGACCATGCGCCGAGAAAGACGCTGCCAGCGTTGCTGATGCCGGGCAGCAATGCGCGCGCATCGCGCGTGTTCACGATCAGATGTTCCGGTGCATAGCGTTCGGACACCTGCACCGCTTCGGCGAGGTTGGCAACGCGGATGAGACGCGCATGCGCAAGTGCGGCGAGCGCGATGTCACGGCGTGGAAGCTGTGCAACCTGCGCAGTGACTTCGCGCGCGACGGCAACGAGCAGGCGCTCGCTTGGACTCAGCAGCAGCACCTGGGAATCGGCTCCATGTTCGGCCTGAGCCAACAGGTCGGCGGCGACGAACGCGGGATCTGCGCCGTCATCGGCAATCACCAGGACTTCGGACGGCCCTGCCGGCATGTCGATCGCCGCGCCGTCGGGATCTGCCGCGACTTCGAGCTTGGCCGCAGTGACCCACCCATTGCCGGGACCGAACAGCTTCGCGCATCGCGGCACCGTTTCGGTGCCGTAGGCCATCGCGCCGATCGCCTGTGCGCCGCCGAGCTTGAACACGCGCGCGATGCCGCACAGTTTCGCTGCGACGAGGATCGAAGGATCGGCACTGCCGTCACTGCGCGGCGGCGTCGCGAGCATGATCTGCGCGCAGCCGGCCAGACGCGCCGGTACGCCGAGCATCCATACCGTCGAAGGCAGCGGTGCGCTGCCGGCCGGCGCGTACAGGCCGACACGCTCGATCGGACGAATCAGCTGTTCGCAGCGCACGCCGGGCGCGGTGTCGACACGCAGTGACGTCGGTACCTGTGCTGCATGAAACGCTTCGACGCGCGCGATCGCATTGCGCATCGCAGCGCGCACATCGGCGCCGACGTGCGATTCGGCTGTGGCGAATTCGCTGTCGGTCACTTCGAAGCGGTCGAGCGTGCAGCGGTCGAAGCGGGTGCCGAACTCGCGCAACGCGTCATCGCCGCGCGCACGCACCGCGGCAAGGATGGCACGCACGGCACCGAGGTGGCCTTCGTCGCGCAGTTGTCGCGGGCGCGCCAGCGTCGCGATGCGCTCGCTTTCGTCCAGTGCGGACCAGTCGATGAAGGTGAGGTCTGGCGACGTCATGCGAGCATGCGCTCCACATTGAGCACCATCAGGCTGCTCGCGCCGAGGCGCTTCAGTTCCTCCAGCTGCTGCCAGTCGAGCGTGCTGCACAGCGCCTGCATCGCGATGTCGTCGGGACGTCCGTCGAGACTGAGCACGCTCGGCGCGTCGCGCGAAGGCAGCAGGCGCGTGATCGCCTGCAACGCAGAACGCGGTGCCTGCAGCATCAGCAGGCGCACGCCGTCGCCGGAGCGCGCACCAGCGATGCGCGCGCACAGGCGCTCGATCTGCAACGCGGTCGCCGCGTTGTGCGCACGCGGGCTCGACGCGAGCACCGCTTCGCTGTGCATCACGTCGACGAGTTCATGCAACTGGTTCGCAGCGAGCGTCGCGCCGCTGGAAACCAGATCGCAGATCGCGTGCGCCTTGCCCAGGCGCGGTGCAATCTCCACCGAACCATTGAGCACGACGACGTCGGCGCTGATCCCCTGCGTGTCGAGCCAGTCGGCGAGCACGGCGGGGTAGGACGTCGCGATGCGCAGGCCGGCGAGATCGCTCGCGTTCTTGATCGGTCCGCCGTCGGGTACCGCAATCGCGAGATGGCAGCCACCGAATCCGAGCGGTTGCAGTTCCGCGGGCGCGGGCTGGCCCGGAGCGGCGAGGCTTTGCTCGGTGAGAACATTGCGGCCGACGATGCCGAGTTCGCAGCTGCCTTCGACGAGCAGGCCGGGGATGTCGTCGTCGCGCACCAGCAGCACGTCGA
>JBDSBK010000384.1:0-4472 GCA_039921645.1 Dokdonella sp. | reverse complement strand
AACAGCGCGCGCGCGAGAAAAAGGAGCGCAAGCAGAAGCTCGCGAACGCACTGAACGGGAAGGGCGTCAACGACGCCAATGCCGATATTCCGCGGCATTTTCCGCATACGAACAAGATCCGCCGCATTTACGTGACAGCCGAGCAATTGCCGCGCCTCAACGGTGGCGAACTGGCGATCGTGCAGTTTGCCGGTCGATATCTGCTGGTCACGAAGGAAACCGCGCTTGCCGTTCAGGCGATCGATGCGGAATCGCTGGTGCTGTTGTGCGATCAGCAGTCATCCATCGAGGACGATGTTCCGCCAGATCTTGTGTGGTAGTTCACGCTTGGCTCACGCGGCGCTGGTGGCGCGATGGGCACTGCGTATCATCGTCGCACCCCGAGTGTCGGAATCCGCCCATGCATCCGCGTACCCGCGTCCTGTTGCAGGCATTGATGCTCGCCGGCACTTCGTCGATCGCGCCATGCATTGCGATCGCGGCCCCGCTGCCTAGATTTGTGCAGTCGACAGCAATCTGGAACATCGATGCCAGCCCACTGGCGACGCGCACGAATTCGGCGCTGATGATGAACCATCTGGCCGCTTTCTCGAGCAAGGGCTGGGGTGATACGCGCGATTTCGATTTCCAGATCGATCTGTCGTTCTACGTCCTGCATGCGAACGCATCGACGCCGACCAAGCCGATCGTCGCATTCCCCACCCCCAGCGATTACTACTCGCCCGATTGTGATGCGCCAGGCTCTGTGTTTCCGGTGCCCGCAGGTGGCGGCATCGAGGGCACCGCTCCGCCCGCATATACCTGCGATACCGACAACGAAGATTGCCACTTGCTGGTCCACAACGACGCGACCGGTGTGTTGTACGAAAGCTATCTGACCAATGCCGCCAACGCGTCCGGCGTGCATACGATCTGCGGACTGAAGTGGGACCTCAACCGCACGTACCCGCGTTACGGCCGTGGCGAACACTGCACCAGCGCCGACGGTGCGGGATTTCCGATTGCGCCTTTGCTGTTCAACGCCGACGAGGTCTGGACCGCAACCCAGGCGCATGGCGATCTGGGGCACGCCATTCGCTTCATTCTCGGTAACAACCGCATGACGTATCGCAAGTACGTGCATCCGTCGTCGCACGGCACCAAGGCGACGTCGGATACCGATCCCAACGCGGTGCCGTACGGTTCGCACCTGCGCTTGAAAACCTTGTTCAACATCAATGCATTCAGCACGAACGAATCCGTTCGGACGCTGCTGCGCACCTTGCAGAAATACGGCATGTTTCTTTCTGATGGAGGTGGCGTTCCGCTGACGGCAGAGTCCGATCAATTCACGACGCACAAGTGGGCGGATGCGGACGTGAACATCGATTCGCACTCGCTCTTCGGCATTCGCCCGACGGACTTCGACGTTATCGAGGCGGGCACGCCGTTGTCGGTGACCAACCAGAACGACGACTACAACGACTGCGAACGCACGCCGGACGACTTCATCTACATCGATGGCTACGATTTCTGAGCGACCGCGGCGGGTAGCTCAGAAATCCATGAAGTAGCCGCCATTTACCGGAATGTTCGCGCCAGTGATGAAGCCGGCATCGTCGGCGGCGAGAAAGTCGACGGTACGAGCGATTTCGCGCGGTTCGCCAAGGCGACCGACGGGGATGTTCGCAATGATCTGGTTGCGGATTTCCTCCGGCACGGCCATGACCAATGCGGTCGCGCAGTATCCGGGTGAAACGCTGTTGACGGTCACGCCTTTCCTGGCGACTTCGCGCGCGAGTGCCATCGTGAACCCGTGCATGCCGGCCTTCGCTGCCGAATAGTTGGTCTGGCCGAACTGGCCGGTCTGCCCATTCACGGACGAGATATTGATGATGCGGCCGAAGCCCTGATTCGTCATGCCATCGACAACCTGCCGGCACATGTTGAACACGCCGTCGAGGTTGACTCGGAGCACGTCGCCCCATTGTTCCGAAGTCATCTTGCGCAAGGACGTGTCGCGCGTGATGCCGGCGGCGTTGACCAGAATCGATATCGGAGCGTGGGTTTTGTCGACGTTCGCTGTGAAGTCAGCGCAGGCCTGGAAATCGGTGACGTTCAGCGATTCGAACACCACCGCATCGCCGAACTCCTTCATTTCATCGAGGAACGCGTCGACACGCTCACTGCGCGATGCGAGATCGGCTGCGATGACCTTGCGTCCCGAGCGGGCGAGGTATTTGCAGATTTCCGTGCCGAGCCCACCAATTCCGCCCGTGACGACGGCGACGCGTTTGCTCATCGATTGCCCCTCGCTCGTGCGCTGCGGCATCGTTCTCCGCAAGAAATTGCTGCGACGCAATGGCGCGCGTCGCTGGAATCGCCGTTATCGGACGAAGCCGTACCGGATCAGGACTTGGCGTCTTTCTTCGGCTTGCCGGCATCCGGCGCGTTTTCACGCACCGTATTGGCGGCAGCGGTGAGGAAGCCCTGCTGCAACGACTTCCACAGGTCAACATTGCGTTCGGTCAGGCCATTCAGCATCGACCACGGCGTCTGCCCGAGGATGTTGTTGAGCTGGCTGCGGAACTGCTGCTGCTGGTCCAGGAAGATCTGCAGGCTGCGCTCCAGATAACCGCCCATGAAGCCCTGCAGGGAGTCACCGTAGAAGCGGATGACCTGCGAGAGCAACTTCGTGGTGAACATCGGTTCGCCGCGATCCTCATATTCCGAGATGATCTGCAGCAGGACCGAGCGGGTAAGGTTCTCGCCGGTCTTGGCGTCGCGGACTTCGAACTCCTCGTTGTCGAGCACCAGCTGGCGAACCTCCTCCAGCGTGATGTAGCTCGAAATCTCGGTGTCGTAGAGACGACGGTTCGGGTACTTCTTGATGATACGGAGTTCGGTCATCTCCCAACGCTAGCAGAATGTGCGGCGGCGCACCAGTTGGAGATGGTGCGGGGCACACATGTTTGAGGAGCGAGGGAATGCTTGGTGGGAGCGGCTCCAGCGGCAATGGTTGGAACCATGGGAGGGTGGGGTTAAACGGCGTCCCTTCGATGTCTTGGGAGGAAGCCTCTACTGGAAAAGAGCAGAACGACTTCGCTCGTCGACAATCATCGCGCGCGCCATCCATGGCTTTCGACGCCGTCCTGGCTTGCCACCCATGGCCGACCCGCCCACTCGGCTCCTGCCTCGCCTGGTGATGTGCGCAGCAGATGCCCCCAGGCATCGGCTGAGCGCGCACATCACCACCCCATATATTGGCCGCCGTTGATGGCGAGGTTCGCGCCCGTGATCCAGCGCGCTTCCTCGGCTGAAAAGAAACCGACCGCATAGGCTATTTCGTCGGGTTCGCCGAGGCGTCCGACTGGAATCTGCGCGACGATCTTGGCGCGCACATCTTCCGGCACCGCCATCACCATGTCGGTGCCGACATATCCTGGCGAGACGGTGTTCACGGTGATGCCGAATTTCGCGTTCTCCTGCGCCAGCGAGATCGTGAACCCGTGCATGCCCGCTTTCGCGGCCGCGTAATTGGCCTGGCCGTACTGGCCTTTCTGACCGTTGATCGAGCTGATCTGCACGATCCGGCCCCATTTGCGATTGCGCATACCGTCGATGACCGGGCGGGTGACGTTGAAGCACGAACCGAGGTTGGTGGCGATCACTTCCTGCCATTGCAGCGCGGTCATCTTGTGGAATGTCGTGTCGCGCGTAATACCGGCATTGTTGATCAGGATATCGACCGGACCGAGCTGACGCTCGACGTCCTGGATCATCGCTTCGGACGACGCTGCATCGGCGACGTCGCCTGCTGCGATCGCGAATTCGAAGCCATCCTTGCGTTGCGCTTCCTGCCAGGCCTTCGTTTTCCCCTCGTCGCGATAGTTCGTGGCGACCTTGTGACCCAGTTTCGCGAGGTGTCGGCAGATGGCCGTGCCGATTCCACCGGTTCCACCGGTGACCAGGGCGATGCGCGTCGTCATGACTCGTACTCCTTTGTTGTTGTTGGTGGCGACGCCGCAGGCGTCGCCACGATTGTGCCCGCCGTGTCAGCAAACTTCCTTCCGCACTGCCGCATACGGCGCGGGTGCGGCGGCAATCCGAGCAATGCGCTTTTCGTCGAAGTTCTGCGCAGCGCGGGAGAGTAGCACTGCGGGACGACGTGCCATTGACATAGGTTGGCCCAGGAACCCCAACGCAGCGCGCAATGCAGGCAACGGATCGCGCGCGTCGACCGCGAGCGCGCGATCCTGTTTGCTCAATTTGCGACCTGCGTGGTCGAGTACCAGCGGCAGATGCGCATAGTGAGGTCGCGGAAGTCCAAGCAGACGCTGCAGCAGGATCTGCCTTGGCGTCGAGTCGAGAAGGTCGGCGCCGCGCACGACGTGCGTGATCGCCTGCGCAGCGTCATCGACGACGACGGCAAGCTGGTACGCACAGATTCCATCCGCGCGCCAGACGACGAAGTCGCCGACTTCGCGACGAAG
>JBDSBK010000383.1:0-3329 GCA_039921645.1 Dokdonella sp. | reverse complement strand
TCGACGAGGCGGTCGAGGATTTTCTGCGCCGCTGGCGTCTCCGCCTTGCCCGCGCCGAAGAATGTCGCGGCCTCGCTCACCGACATCGCGAGCACTTCGCTGATGTCGCGTCCGCCAAGGCGGTATTTCAGTACCGATGCCTGGAAGCGCTTTCCCTCGCACTCCTCGCAGAGAGTGGCGACGCTGGCCATCGGCCCCAGATCGGTTTCGACGACGCCTGCGCCGTTGCACGCGGGACAGGCACCTTCGGAGTTCGCGCTGAACAACGCGGGCTTCACGCCGTTGGCTTTCGCGAACGCGTCGCGGATCGGGTCGAGCAAACCCGTGTACGTCGCCGGGTTGCTTCGTCGCGAACCGCGCATCGCGCCCTGGTCCATCGACACCACATCCGCACCCGCTGGAATTGAACCGTGCACGAGCGAACTCTTGCCGGAACCGGCGACGCCGGTGACGACCACGAGCACGCCAAGCGGAATATCGACATCGACGTTGCGCAGGTTGTGCGTAGCCGCACCACGGATCGCAAGCGTGCCGTTGGACGTGCGCAGCTTCTGCTTGAGGCCTGCGCGGTCATCGAGATGTCGGCCGGTCAGCGTGCCGCTCGCGCGCAGGCCTTCGACGCTCCCCTCGAAGCACACGGTGCCGCCCGCGGAACCGGCGCCGGGGCCGAGATCGACGACGTGGTCGGCAATCGCGATCGTGTCCGGCTCGTGCTCGACCACGAGCACCGTGTTGCCCTTGTCGCGCAATCGCAGCAGCAGCTGATTCATGCGCTGGATGTCGTGCGGATGCAGGCCCGTCGTCGGCTCGTCGAAGACATAGGTGACATCGGTGAGCGACGAGCCGAGGTGACGGATCATCTTGACGCGTTGTGCCTCGCCGCCCGACAACGTGCCCGACGCCCGATCGAGCGAGAGATAACCGAGCCCGATCTCGACGAACGCGTCGAGCGCCTGCTGCAGGTTCGCGAGCAGCGGCGCGACGGATGGCGCGTCGAGGCCACGCGTCCATTCGGCAAGATCGCTGATCTGCATCGCGCACGCATCGGCGATGTTGATGCGCTTGATCTTCGACGAGCGCGCCGCTTCGCCGAGGCGCGTGCCGCCGCAATCGGGACAGGTCGTGAACGCCACCGCGCGCTCGACGAACGCGCGCACATGCGGCTGCAGCGAGTCGATGTCCCTGGAAAGCATCGACTTCCGGATCTTCGGAATCAGGCCTTCGTACGTGAGGTTGATACCGTCCACTTTGATCTTCGTCGGCTCCTTGTGCAGCAGATCCTGCAGCTCCTTCTTGCTGAACTTGGCGATCGGCTTGTCCGCATCGAAGTAGCCGCAGCCGCTGAAGATGCGGCCGAACCAGCCGTCCATGCTGTAGCCGGGGATGACGAGCGCGCCTTCGTTGAGCGACTTGCTGTCGTCGTACAGCTGGGTCAGATCGATGTCGGTGACCGAGCCGCGGCCCTCGCAGCGCGGGCACATGCCACCGAAACGATTGAAGGTCTTTTTCACGGTCTTGGCTCCGGCGCCGCGTTCCACCGTGATCGCACCGCTCGCGCGCACCGAGGCGACGTTGAACGAAAACGCACTCGGCGAGCCGATGTGCGGCTTGCCGAGCCGGCTGAAGAGAATGCGCAGCATCGCGTTGGCATCGGTGGCGGTGCCGACCGTGGAACGCGCGTCGGAACCCATGCGCTGCTGGTCAATGACGATCGCCGTGGTCAGCCCTTCGAGCACATCGACCTCGGGCCGCGCGAGTGTCGGCATGAAGCCCTGCACGAACGTGCTGTAGGTTTCGTTGATCAGTCGCTGCGATTCGGCAGCGATCGTATCGAAGACGAGCGAGCTTTTGCCGGAACCGGAGACACCCGTGAACACCGTCAGCCGGCGCTTCGGAATCGCGACGCTGATGTCCTTGAGATTGTTGACGCGTGCGCCGTGCACGCGAATCAGGTCGTGCTGGTCGGCGACGTGCGACGCGGATGACGGCGTGTCCTTTCCTGCGGCCTTGCTCATCATGTCTCCATCGACGGGATAGAGACGCCTTCGCGGTGCGCGTCGGCGTCTTGCGCGGGCGGCTTCTCGCTGCCGATCGCGCAGGGGGTCGCGGCGAAAATGAAATCGCTCAGCGCACCTCGTTGATGCGGATATGGTTGCCGGCGGGATCGCGAAACGCACAGTCGCGCACGCCGTACGGCTGCACGGTCGGCTCCTGCACGACCTCGGCGCCGCTCGCCTGCAACTTCTCGAATGTGGCGTCGAGATCTGCGCTGGCAAGGATGACCATCGCGTAGGTCCCCTTCGCCATCATCTCGGCAATCATGCGGCGCTCGTCGTCGGTAAGGCCGGGGCTGGCGCCGGCCGGCGTCAGCACGATGCAGGTATCCGGCTGGCCGACCGGGCCGACCGTGAGCCAGCGCATCCCGTTGTAGTTGACGTCCTTGCGCACCTCGAAGCCAAGCGTGTCGCGATAGAACGCGAGGGCGGCGTCCGCATCGTTGTGCGGCAGGAAGCTTGAATGAATGGTGATGTTCATGATGGTCGGTCTCGTTCAGTGGCGAAGTCCACGGCGATCAGTCTAGTGGCGGCTCGGTGACCGATGCTTCTTGATTCCTGATCGGTCGCGTCACTTGTTTCGCCACGCACGCGGGGATCCCCGCGATCGCGTCCACTTCCTGCATCCGGTACACACTCGGCGGCATGCCGACCAGCTCGGTGAAGCGCGTGCTGAAGGTTCCGAGCGACGAGCAGCCGACCGCGAAACACACCTCGGTGACACTCAGCTCGCCACAGCGCAGCAGCGCCATCGCGCGTTCGATGCGCCGCGTCATCAGGTAGGAATACGGCGATTCGCCGTACGCAAGCCGGAACTGCCGGCTGAGGTGGCCGCCGGACATGTTTGCGCCGCGCGCGAGCGCCTCGACGTCCAGCGGCTGCTCGTAGTCGCGGTCGATGCGGTCGCGAACGCGACGCAATTGCACGAGTTCGCGCAGGCGCTGCTCTGCAGTGGACTTGTTCGTCATCCGCACGAGCCTGCCATGTCGTGCCGGTGTGCTCAAGCCTGCCGTCGTGATGCATCCGAGGCGATCCTGGTCGCGCGCTTGCGCAAGCGTTCGACGAACGGCGTGCGGCGGGATGCGTTCTCCATGCGCCACAAGGCATCGAACAAGCCGGGCGCAGCGTCGTCCATCAGCTGCTGGGATGCCTTGCGCATCGCGATCAGGGCTGTGCGCAAGCGCGCAACTTCGGCAACGCCTTTCGCTGTCAGTGCAATGACGGTGCGCCTGCCGTCTTTCGCATCGCTGCGCGAGCGGATGAAGCCATCCGTCT
>JBDSBK010000382.1:0-3511 GCA_039921645.1 Dokdonella sp. | reverse complement strand
CGGTCTGGCGCAGCATGATCTCTCGCACCTGTCGCGACGCGGCCTTGTAGCGAACGAAGTCGGGCGGCACGAAAACAGCGTCGGGGCACAACCGCTCGGCACGAACGGCGGGCATCGCCGAGCGCACACCGAACGTCCGCGCCTCATAGCTGGCCGCACAGACGACCGAACGGGCGCCACGCCACGCAACCACGACCGGCCGCCCGCGCAGCGAAGGGTCGTCGCGCTGTTCCACCGATGCGTAGAACGCATCCATGTCGATGTGGATGATCTTGCGCAAGTTGGATGGGTCGGCCGATCGACGGGTTACGCGCCTTGCGATCAGAGAGCCGGGCAAACAGTAGTGATATCGACGCCGTCGCGGAACACGATGTTGTCGTCCTCCCTGTGCAGTGAGGTCGAATCAAGATAAGAATTCAACCCGTCAGGGGCGTGCATCGCGAGAAGTACGTTCGCCGACCAGCCCCCTGGCGGGGCTTGTTGGAGGCGGATTCCAGACACTTTAAATCTGTCCCATGCGCCTGGAACAACCGCGATCTCAAGATTGGTGCCGCCCACGGAGCTGCCGGAGCAATCGGAACTCGCGTAGACGTAGACACCGCCCACGCCTGTGTTGTTCAGCGAACGCCCCCAAAAGTCGTATACGCCTTGCTCCAGGCCATTGACGCATTGGCTGATCACATGGATCCCGGACTGCCCGATGGCGGATCCTGAAGAAGAAATGCCATCCGCGTCGGTTGGATCCAACGAAAATGAGAGTTCATCAATGCTCCATCCGTTGCCAACGTCGTGGTCAAAATTCGGGTTGATCAACAGATTGGTGCCCAGTATGCGAAAATCGGAGCGGTAATCGGCACCGGGATTTCCTGAGGAGCTTCCATCAAGTGCCATTCCCGACACGCCTTGCAGCGCACTTCCACACGCAAGTACGCGATATCGACCGCTAGGCAAGGCCTTCATATTTGCGTCGACGTGCAACGACGCTTGGAACATCTCGGTCGAGTACTCCACCGAGCTGATAGAAGTAAGCTGGTCATCACCCGCAGGCGCGTTGGCGCATCCGGTGCTCTCCAATACGCCATTGACGCCGGCTTCGACTACGCGGTAACTCGATGGATTGGTGACGTCGTGCGGATCGGTGTCGCCTGCGGGATCGAGCATGGGCTGGCTGAACCGTACCGTGAGCTGGGTGATTCCCGTTCGCGTCTCGATTCCGTCGGCGAGGCACGTGCCCGGACTTGCAGCGGAGTTGAAGCGCGTGATCGTTGGTGGCTCGATGTAGTCGACGTTATCGACGTCGGTGGCGACATTGTTGCCGCCGTCCGGATCGACCACGCCGTTGAGTGTGCCGACGAGGACCGTGTTGCTCAGCGTGCTGCCCGCCACAGCGGCTACGCTGGCAGTGGCGACATAGGTCAGCGTTTCGCCAGCCGGCAGATACACCACGTCCGACAGATTGCCGTGGCCGCTTGCGCTGCAGATCCCGCTGCCCATCGGGGTACACGTCCACGCGACACCCGACACGCCGGCGGGAAAGGTATCGAATACCTGAGCGAGCGTATCGCCCGGGCCGGCGTTGTTGACGGTTATGGTCCAGACGATTGCGCTGCCAGGCGCGAATACATCCGCACCGTCATCAATCGAGGCGCTGATGTCCGCATCGCCACTTGTCATCCCCTGCCAAGGGTCGGCGTGTACAGCCTTTAAGGAAGTTCCTGCAAGTACCGCTGCGAATGCAGCGAACCATGTCAAGCGCGCCCAATGATTCACCGTCGTCTCCGTCTCGCGTTTGCACGAGTCTACTCCTGGCGTGTCAGCCAGGCACACGACGGCGCAGCGCCATCCGGATATGGGGCGATTTCGTACGTCGATTCGGGTTGCGCTTCCATCGTCAACACTGTCGTTCATTCGGAAGATGCCGATCTGCAAAAAAAGGAGATCGATCATGAACGGATTCGATAGGGCAACGCGTGCTTTTCATGAATGCGCAATGGCTATCCTGTTGCTCGGCATCGTCTTGCACGAGACGAAAGCAGCATCAGTCTACAAATGCCGCGACGCGAGCGGCAATGACGCCTATCAGGATCACGCGTGCGCAAACACGGAGCTTGAGACGCAGATCGAGATCGCAACGGCGCCAATGCCCCTGCCGTCGCCCGAATACGGTGCGGCGCGACATGCCCGCACTTCAGCGCGCCATGAATCCTCTCGCATCACTTCGCGGCACGGTCGCGCCGATACGCACGATGTCGTGTCTTACGAATGTCGGGCTGCCAACGGCGACGTTTTCTACCGGCATTCCGGTTGCCCCAAATCGATCAAGACGAACGGATCGGCACAGGGGCGTGGCAACAGCAAGAAGCAGGGCGCGGATTCGGTTGCCGTCTCGGCGGTGCCGATGACGCGATCGGAAGCCTGCAGACGCCAGGCCGCCAGTGGTCTCGGCCGCTCCGGGCATGAGCACGACGACCAGGTCTCGACCTACGATCGCAACGCAGGGCGAGATCCTTGTCGTCATTTCTGACGCGCCGTCGCAGCGTGGGTGCGGTGGCGGTTGCCGCGGTTTAGGATAGGCATCGAACCGTCATGGAGAGAAACGATGCCGATCCGTTACCCGTTCCTGTTCGTGCTGTGCGCAATTTCCGCAATGGCCGCGTGTTCGAAGGAGCCGGAGCCGGCGTCCGTGTCGGGCCCGACGCCTGCGGCTGCGCCCGCACCGGTCGCCATTGCGCAGGGGAGCAAGGCGCTCGATTTGTATCGCCAGTTGCGCGAGCAGAAAAACTGGGAACTGGCCGCGCCGGTCGGCCAGGAAGTCGTAGCGAAATATCCCGGCAGCCCAGCGGCGAGTGAAGTGCAGCAGACGTTGGCCGATACCACGGCGCAGGCCACTGCGCAGACCACCCGTCGGCGTCTGGAACGTCTGTGGAGCTACCAGTCAGGAAAGGAATCGGGCGGCGAGCAGAACACGGCATCGATCTACAGCAGCGATGCTGCAGCAGCCGATCGTGTGCGGCTGATCCTGCGCCGGCATTCCGCTTGGGGACAGAGTGCTTACCTGTTCGGCAGCGGCAAGGGATTCGATTGCCGCGGCACCTGCAGCCTTGCTGCGCACTTCGACGATCAGGCGCAAAAGATCAAGGCGTATCTTCCGCCGACCGGCGAGCCCGCACTCTTCATCAATGACGACAAGGCCTTCATTGCGAAACTGCACGGCACGCGGAAGCTGAGCGTCGAAGTGATCGAGAAAGGCAAGGCGCCACGCGCCCTCGTGTTCGAGGTGGGCGGGTTCGATGCGGACAACTTTCCGCTCTTGGCGAAGAAGAAATAGGCCTTCCGAGCGACGGCGGGTCAAACGGCGTCCATCGCACGCTGCGCACGCAAGCAGTGGAACCTTGACTGTAGCGAGGTCAGATCGCTTCGGAAGCGTGCGCTTCCAGCTTCACGCCGGTCGCGACGACTTCATAGTGACGTTTGGCGAGCACACGCAACTCGCCGCCATCGGCGAGGCAGA
>JBDSBK010000381.1:0-4252 GCA_039921645.1 Dokdonella sp. | reverse complement strand
GGGCAGCCGCTCGAGATCGCGATCAAGCTGGATGTGCCGAGCGAGCTCATCGTCGAGCGCATCGCCGGTCGTGCCGCGGCGCAGGGGCGCAAGGACGACACGCCGGAAACCGTGCGCGAGCGTCTGCGTGTCTACGCCGAGCAGACCGAACCGGTTGCGAACCATTTCGCTAAGATCGGCAAGCTCAAGGTCGTCGATGGCGTCGGCGAACTGGCGGACGTGTCGCGTCGCATCGTCGCCGCGCTGCCGCGCGATTCCGCGACCGTTGGCTGAGTGCCTGCCGGCAGGCATGCCGCGCGCATTCATCGATTCCCCGCGACAGCGCAATTGAGACGCGTGCCATGAATGCTGCGCGTCCCTCATTTTCCAGTCTGTCGCGTGTCGTCATCGATCTGTGCCGCCTGCGTGGCGACCCGCAGGACTTTCCGTACTCGCCGAATCTCCTGACCTTGCTGGTCGGCGCGAGCACGGCGCTCGATACGCTCATTGGTGGCGTGCTCGGCGAGGTCGACAACACCCCGGTGCGTTCACTGCTCTCGACGGTCATCGTGCTCGCCCTGTGCTGGGTGGCGCTGGCGATGCGGGGACTGCGCAACCGATACGTGCAGACCGCATGTGTATTGCTCGCCTGCGGCATTGCGCTCTCGCTACTGCAGCTGCCGATTGCCCTGCTGGCCGGGCCGCCGCCGACAACCGTCGCCGACATGTCCTCGCTGCAAGCCATCCTCGGCTGGATCACGCTTGCATTGCTGGTCTGGCAGATCAGCGTCAACGCGCACATCATGCGTCACGCGATCGACGCCTCGTTCGGTCTCGCTTTCGCGCTGGTTCTTTCGTGGCTGATCGCCTGCTGGGCCATCGACCGCATCCTGTTCGGCGCCTGAAGGAACTCACAGCGCATGCGACTGCATATTCTCGGTATCTGCGGCACCTTCATGGGCGGCATCGCTGCGCTCGCGCGCGAGCTCGGCCACACGGTCGAGGGTTCGGACGCGAACGTGTATCCGCCGATGAGCACCCAGCTCGAGCAGCTCGGCATCACGCTGATGCAGGGATTCAAGGCCGAGCATCTCGGCGGTACCGCCTCGCAGCCAGCGCCGGATCTCGTCATCGTCGGCAATGCATTGTCGCGCGGCAACGCAGCGATCGAGCACATGCTCGACGCGCGCCTGCGCTACGTTTCGGGTCCGCAATGGCTCGGCGAGACCTTGCTCGCCGACCGCCGCGTGCTCGCGGTCGCGGGTACGCACGGCAAGACGACGACAACATCCCTGCTCGCCTGGATACTCGAATCGCAAGGCCTCGTCCCCGGCTTCCTCGTCGGTGGCGTGCCGGCGAATTTCGGTGTTTCCGCGCGGCTCGGTACGGGCGGCGATTTCGTCATCGAGGCGGACGAATACGACACCGCGTTCTTCGACAAGCGTTCGAAGTTCGTGCACTACCGACCCACGATCGCGATCCTCAACAACCTCGAATACGATCACGCCGACATCTTTCCCGATGTCGCCGCGATCCAGCGACAATTCCACCACTTGGTGCGCACGGTGCCAGGCAACGGTCGGCTGATCGTCAATGCCGAAGATGCACGCCTCGCCGAAGTGCTGGCGATGGGCTGCTGGACAGCCATCGAAACATTCGGCATCGACACGGGCGATTGGCGCGCGCGTTTGCTCGCGGCGGACGGCTCCGCCTTCGTCGTTTCGCACCAGGGTCGCGACCTTGGTGAGGTGCGCTGGCCGCTGTCGGGCCGCCACAACGTGATTAACGCGCTGGCGGCACTCGCCGCGGCGCACGCCGCCGGCGTGGACGTCACGCGTGCACTGCCAACACTCGCGGATTTCCGCAACGTCGCGCGGCGCATGGAGCTGATCGGCGAGCATCGCGGCGTACGCGTCTACGACGACTTCGCGCACCATCCGGCCGCGATCGCAACCACGCTCGCGGGCTTGCGCGCGAAAATCGGCACCGCGCGCATCCTGGTAGGAATGGAACCGCGCTCCAACTCGATGCGCATGGGCGCGCACGCGGACGAACTCGCGCCGTCCCTGCGCGATGCCGACACCGTCGTCTTCCTCAAACGCGCCGAACTGCCGTGGGACGCGAACCCGGTGATCGACGCGCTCGGCGGTCGCGGTCGCACCGCGGCAACCGTCGACGACCTCGTCGCCGCCCTGCTCGCGGATGCACGCGAAGGCGACCACGTCGTGTTCATGTCGAACGGCGGCTTCGAGGGCGCGCCACGTCGTTTTTTTTCCGCGCTCCGCTAGAATTGCACAGGTGACATTGACCGATATCCCGCTGTTTCCGCTATCGAGCGTTCTCTTTCCGGGAGCGCCGCTGAATCTGCGCATCTTCGAGCAGCGCTATCTCGATCTCGTGCGCGAGTGCTCGAGCAACGCATCGGGTTTCGGCGTCTGCCTGATCCTCGATGGACGCGAAGTCGGCGAACCGGCGCTGCCCGCCGCCGTTGGAACGCTCGCACGCATCACCGATTTCTACACCTTGCCAGATGGACTCCTCGGCATCGGCGCCGAAGGCGGCGAGCGCTTCCAGGTCAGCTCGACGCGCATTCGCGACAACGGCCTCATGCATGGCGACGTGCGCCTGTGGCCGTCCGAACCTGTGGTGCCGGTGCCGCCCGAACACGGCCTGCTCGCGACGATCCTCGAACGCCTGATCGACCAGATCGGCAACGCTTACGCGAAGGTCGAGCGCGCGCGGTTCGACGACGCCAGCTGGGTCGGCTTCCGTCTCGGCGAATTGCTGCCGCTGGAACAGACCGAGAAACAGCATTTGTTGCAGTTGACCGATCCGATACAGCGCCTCGCGCAGCTGCAGCACTATGTCCCGCGCTTCCAGCGCGCTTGAGCCGTTCGTGAAAAGCCTGGCCTTGAGTGGCCGCATCCTTTTTCGCGATCGTGGCCGATCACCAGGGAGACGCCCATGAAATACCTGCACACCATGATCCGCGTGCGCGACCTCGACGCAACCCTGAAATTCTTCTGCGACGGTCTCGGACTGCGCGAAACGCGACGCATCGAAAACGCGACGGGCAAGTTCACCCTGGTTTTCCTTGCCGCCGATGAAACGCCGGACGCGGAAATCGAACTGACCTGGAACTGGGGCTCGACCGAGGACTACGGCGGGGCGCGCAACTTCGGGCACCTCGCCTTCCGTGTCGACGACGTCTACGCGACCTGCGCGCGCCTGCAGTCGATGGGCGTCACGATCAATCGCCCGCCGCGTGACGGGCACATGGCCTTCGTGCGCTCGCCCGATCTCATCTCGATCGAATTGCTGCAGAAGGGCGACTGGTTGCCGCCGGCGGAGCCGTGGGCATCGATGCCGAACAGCGGTGCGTGGTGAGCGCTTCCATGCAGGCGTCCAGCGACGCGACCCGCACGCTCGTCGGCCTCGGCAAGCGCTACTGGCTGCCCGTCTACAAGCCGCGTGACATCGTGCTCGAGCGTGGCCTCGGCGCGCGCGTATGGGATCGCGACGGCCGCGAATACGTCGACTTCGGCGCCGGAATCGCCGTCAATGCATTGGGCCACTGCGATCCCGATCTCGTCGCGGCGTTGACGACGCAGGCGCACAAGCTCTGGCATACGAGCAACGTGTTCTACAGCGAACCACCGTTGCGTCTCGCCGAAGAGCTGGTCGCGGCAAGCGGCTTCGCCGAGCGCGTCTTCCTGTGCAATTCGGGCACCGAGGCGAACGAGGCCGCCATCAAGCTGGTGCGCCGCTGGGCAGCGGCGCAGGGACGACCGCCGGAACGCCGCGTGATCGTGACGTTCCACGGATCATTCCATGGACGCACGCTCGCTGCGGTCACGGCGACCGCGCAGCCGAAGTATCAGGAAGGCTACGAGCCCTTGCCCGGCGGATTTCGCTATGCAGCCTTCAACGACCTCGCCTCGCTCGAAGGCGCATTCGCGTCCGGCGATGTCGCGGCGGTCATGCTCGAGCCGGTGCAGGGCGAAGGCGGCGTGATGCCCGCCGCAGCGGGGTTTCTGGCCGGCGTGCGTGCGCTTTGCGACAAGCACGCTGCGCTGCTCGTGCTCGATGAAATCCAGTGCGGCATGGGCCGCAGCGGAACGCTGTTTGCGCACACGCAGGACGCGGTCGTACCGGATATCGTCACGCTGGCGAAAGCGCTCGGCAGCGGATTCCCGATCGGCGCGATGCTCGCCGGAGCCAAGGTCGCCGAGACCATGCAATACGGTGCGCATGGCACCACGTTCGGCGGCAA
>JBDSBK010000380.1:0-5199 GCA_039921645.1 Dokdonella sp. | reverse complement strand
GTCTCGGAAAGATCTTTCGCGTGCAGATGCAGGTGATCCAGTAAACGGCCACGGTGAAACTCCATCGATCATCTCCTCGGTTGAAAAGGTACGGCGACATCCACGTTGCGGTGGCCGTCACGAACGTATGGTTGAGGCGTGGATGGCGCGGCACGCGATCCCACCCAACGCATCACGACGTTCGCGTGAATTCCATCACCCAGTTGGTGTCCCAGGTCTTTCCGCTGTCGTAGGAAAAGGCTTGTTCCCATTGCGCAGTGGTCGGGGTGATCCGCGACCAGATGTATCGGGTGCGCATCATCTTGCCCTGGTACGTGCCATCGGCGTAAAACGTGCCGACGCCGCTCACGAATTGTCCCTTGACCGGCGGATCCAGGGCGCCGTGCGGGTTGCGGCCGTCGACCCACCAGATCGCCCAACTCGCGCTTTTTTCGTCGTACGTGCGCAGTGCAAAGCCGCGGCTGACACCGCTCGCCTTCATGAAAACATTGTCTTCGGCATTGCCGTTTCCACCAAGAATCGGGCGCGCGCTGGATGTGCCTTCGAACTCGATCCACTCCGTGCTGCCAGCAGGCGATTTCATGCGGTGATGCACCCGCCAATTGCCAAACTGGAAGTCGAAATCATGCGCGCCGCTGGCGATGGGCGTGGCAACGTTGCGTTTTTCTTCCGCCGCGCCCGCATGGCTCGACAGGCAAAAGAGTGCCGCGAGCAGGAATGTGGTCATCGGCGATCTGCACGTGATCATGATGAAGCCTTCCTTGAGAAAGAGAGAGGAAACGTCTCGTGATGACAGTCAACCAGGATGGAAGGGCCGGTTCATTACCTGCCGCGCCATCAGCGCGTAAAGAATGGTACCGAGGATGATTCCGGAGAAAAGGACCAAAACCTCGGTGGCTGATCGGACCAATATCTTGCCAGCCATCGTTGAACACACATCTGCGTCGGGTGCATCGAGCACTCATCATCAAACGCGTTCAGCCCGCGCGACCTCACATGCGATTGCGATTTCGATCTGCGGCACCCAGCGGAGCAGGGTGTTCTAATCTCGTTCTGCAGGATATCGCGACGCACGGCCAGCGATAAACGAGCATTATTGATGCTCAAGTGAAGCTGGACTTATGATGCAGCATGCCTAAGCCGCTTCCGCCACTCGACGCATTGCGCATATTCGAGGCCGCTGCGCGGCACCTGAATTTCACGCGCGCAGGCGTCGAGCTCTGCATCACGCCGACCGCAGTCAGTCTTCGCGTCTCTTCTCTCGAGGCGTTTCTCGGTGTGACGCTTTTCGAGCGCAAAGGGCCGCGCATCACACTCACCGACGAAGGCGACGCGCTGCGCGGGAAGATGTCGAACGCGATGGCGATCATTCGTTACGCTGTCGATGGATGCCGCTCGAAACCCGATGCCATTCGCCTGACATGCACGCCGACAGTTGCGACGCGCTGGCTTGTTCCGCGACTCGAGAAATATAACGCTCTCGCCACGGCGGTCCCGATCGTTCTTGACGTCAGCGGCGAACTGCGAAGCCTGGATGCGTTCGACGTTGCCATCCGCAGCGGCACGGGACCTTGGCCCGGTCTCGAATCGATGACGATCATGCCGCTGCAGGGCACGCCGATGCTGGCGCCGGAACTCGCCATGCGAATCAACCATGACATGGATGCCTTGCTGAAACTGCCGCTGATTCCAGACGAGCGATGGGCTCGATGGCTGAGCGAAACGGGTCGCGGCGAAGCCCGTCCGACGTTTGTTTCGACGACATACCCGACGCAGGATTTAGCCGCCCAGGCGGCCAAAGCAGGCGTTGGCGTTGCGCTGCTGTCACCGGCGCTGTTTTCCGACGAGATCGTGGCTGAATCGCTCGTGGCTCCGTTCAGCCATGTCGTCGAGGGACCTGAGGCCTACTGGCTCTTGTGGCGGTCGGGTGGGCAGTCCAACAGTTTCGTTGAATGGCTGGCGAGCGCAGCCTAGAAACCGGGGGCCGGAATGGTTGGCAGAGTGGATCGATTGCGATTCCTTTGGACCCCGATTCCATTCGCATGCGACACGCCTCCGCGATCACGATAGCATTCGTCATTGACGCAAATTGCGACGAATCAGAATCCGCGCTCGGGTCCACGGGGCCATGAGGCGCAATAGAGGCGCCGTGAAAACATCGATCGGACGTCATGCAGCCTTTGCTTTCGCGCTGGTGTCAGCGTTCGCCATGCGCACCCACGCCGCGGATATCACCGTCACGCGCTTCGACGATCCCGCTCCGGTCGGGTGTACGGCGGAAAATTGTTCGCTGCGCGAAGCGGTGATTTTCGCCAACGCCTTCATCGGGCCCGATCGCATTTTGTTGCCGGGGGGAACGTACACGTTGTCGATCATCGGCGCGAACGAAGAAGCCGCGCAATCGGGCGATCTGGATATCACCGACGATCTTTTCATTCTGGGCGATGGCGCCGGAAGTACCACGATCCGCTGGTCGCTCGGGTTCGATCGCATATTCGAAATCTTCGACGTGCCGTTTTCCGCACCAGAGCGGCAAGTCACCATTTCCGGCGTCACTCTGCAAGGCGGTGGCGCACCGAGCGGTAGTGCAAGCACGAACAAGGATGGCGGCGGACTTTCGGCGCGCGGTTACAACCTCTTCGTCAAACTGGTCGATGTGACGTTCCTGGACAACACGGCGACGGCCGGCGTCGGCGGAGGCGCCTATCTGTACCTGCGGCACCTCTTCGTCGGCGCCTCGCACTTCACGCACAATTCGGCTTTGCGAGCCGGCGGCGCGTTCATCGATGGGCGAGGCCCCTCGCTGTCGTTGGTCTCCAATACCGCGACAATGAATTCTGCGGGCCGCTGCGGCGGCCTCGAGGTTCTCGTTGCCAGCAACGAGCACGTCGCTCTCGACTTCCGCAACTTGATCGTCAGCGAAAACACGGCGGATCACGAAGGCGGTGGACTGTGCTTCGGGGGATTCAACGAATCCCGGCTGAGCAATGCATCCATCGTGAACAATGTCGCGGGGACCAGCGGGCCCGAGGGCGGGGGTGGTGGCGGACTCCTTCTGGAGTATGCAACGCCGGACGCATCGACTGCCGCGTCGACGCTGGTGCTGGACTCGAGCTTCGTTCTCGGCAACACCGCGCACGGACCCGGCGGTGGCATCTTGTTCGGCGACGACGTATCGAATACGCCGGGTCTCCCCTGCGAGTTGACGCTGGTTGGAACCCAGGTCGCCACGAATGAAACGATGGCCGGCGCAGGCCATGGCGGCGGCGGTGTGTATGCAATGCCGGCCGGCACGCATTGCAAGACAGTCATCGCGGCGGGTAGCTCCATTGATCACAACAGCGCGCAAGGCTTCGGCGGCGGCGTCTTTTTCAGAGGCGATGCGGACGACACACTGGACATTGTCGACAGCGCGATCGCCTCGAATACGAGCACCAGCCTGGGCGGCGGGCTCTACGTGCAAATCGGCAAGACGACCATCAGCGCCAGCACGGTCAACGCGAACTCGGCACCATCGTATGGCGGCGGCATCGAAGTCTATGGTCCACTTGCCGTCCATTCCAGCACCTTCGACGCCAACGTCTCGCCTCACGGCGCGAACATCGACAACAACGGCAAGACGATCGTTATCGATTCGAGCACCATCGTCGCGCCGGCGTCTGGCAGCTCGACCGGCTCCGTGTACGAGACGAACATGGGTCAACCGGCATTTCCGACCATCACCAACTCGATACTCGTGGGTACCTGCGCGAATGACACGCCCGTCGCGTCGGCGCACGACATCGAAAGTCCCGGATCGACGTGTCACTTGACAGGGACGAGTCTGGCAAACGTCACTGGCACGCAACTCGCGCTCGGCCCGTTCGCCGACAACGGGGGTCTCACGCTGACGCATAAACTGCTCGCCGGCAGCGTCGCGATCGCCAAGGTTCCCGCTGCGACTTGCGTGCCAATCGATCAGCGCAACTACGTGCGTTCCGCGCCGTGCGACATCGGCGCTGTCGAAAGCGACGGGCTCGATGACATTCTCTTTCAGGACGGGTTCGACCTTTACTGATGGTCGGCGCCAGAACAATTTGTTCTGAGCGCACTTTGATTGGGCGAAGCGCGTTGCAGGTCGACTCTGACATCGCCGAGTGCGCTTTCACGGAAAATTTGTCGTCGACTCCGGACGGCTGGAAGGAAAACCGAAACTCAAGCTGGAAAAAATCGTTTCGAAGTCCGCATCGCCCGAACTCGATGGCTTGGTCCAGATGACGTTGAGCAGCCAACTTCCGTTTGCGGGCATGGTGAAACTCGTGCGTCCCGAATCGTCGGTCACATGCATCTCCAGCGGGATCGCATCGTGTTCGAGATGGGTGAGCTTGACGAGCGCACCTGCCAACGGCCGACCCTCATGGATCACACGAACCGGCAAAGCCGCTGAGCGCGGTTGCGCGTACGGGCTTCGCTCGGGAACGATTTCCAGTGGCAAGCCAAGCGGCTGCGTGACGTGCACCTGCGACGCCGCGCTGGGCGGTCCTGCTTGCACAATAGATTTCGCTTGCCGGCTGTAGACTTCCGATCCGTCCGCGTCCATGCGGTGCGTGCGCTCGCGCTGCTCCAATGCCAGCGTGAGCCCCTCGGCCTCGAGATAGTCGTTGAAGCGGATCGCGGGCAGACGACTTTGCGCGCGGGCGTCCGTTTGCAGCACGAGCACGTAGGTCCCGGACGCTTGAAACCCAAGGTCTGCATCCGCCTTCTCTTCACCCAGATGAAGGGTGCCGCGCAAGTCGCGCGTTGTACCGTCGGGCCCGATCGCCTCGAATCGCGTGATTCTTGAAATGGAGATCGGCGATCGTTGCCGAAAAGGTCCATGGCCTGCCTGCAGCGTCATCGGCGTGCTGCCCTGCGGTGGGAGCCAGTATTCGTCTGGCTGCAGCCAGAAATCGTGAGCGCAGACGGCCGCTGCGGGGCAGAGGCCGAGCAAGAAAATTACCAATCGAACACCTGAAATCCTTGATGCGTGCATGGTCTTTTCCTATTCGGTGTGGTCGGGCATGTAGCCCGGGGTCACGGGCAGAAATTGCAGTGCCGCGACGAGAACTGCAACGGCAATCAGCCAACTCGCGAAGACCTTGATGACGATCGACGCGTTCCTGCGGACCATCCAGGCGACGGGATAGACGACAAGCAAACCCGTTAGCCCTTCGAGGAGAT
>JBDSBK010000379.1:0-11788 GCA_039921645.1 Dokdonella sp. | reverse complement strand
ACCACCAGCGCCGCGCGATCGGACGCATTCAACCAGCGCCCCGCCGTGATCGTCGGCACCAGCATCGGCGACGCGTCCGGCAGCGCCAGCAGCGCAAACGCATCGCCCGGCATTCCATCTGCATTCGCGACATGCACGCCGATACTGGCAAGACCCTGCGCGCGTTCGACACCAGCAACGCTCGCGGCGATCGCCTCGATCGCTGCACCGTCCTGCGCACCGGCGAACCGCAGCACGACGTCGTAGCGCTGGCTCGCAAACAGCAGATCGACCGACGCGCGCACCGAGCTGCGCAAATTGTCCGCACCGACATAGACCGCGCCGCCCGCCGACAGCGCGAGCACGGTCAGCAGCATGCGTTGGCGCTGGCGGAACGCATTGCCGATCGACAGCTGCAGCGGGCGGCCGATGCCGGGAATGGCGGTCCATCGGCGCACATGAAAGCCGCCGCCCGCCACGGCAATACCGGGGTCGTGCAACACCGCCGCAACCGGCCGGCGACACGCACGCAGGACCGGGCCAACCGCGGCAGCGATCGGCAGCAGGCAGCCGACGAGCAGCTGCAACGCGATTGCCCACCACGGTATCGCATGGCCGTCGATCGAGAAGTTGAGCATGTCCGCCTTCAATCCCGCGTAAGGGCGTCCGATCGCGATCGCGACAGGCACCGCAAGCATCGAGGCGAGCACGCCCAGCAATCCGGCGAACACGAGATACATCGCAGCGATCTGGCCCGCGCGCGCA
The DNA here is from genome assembly GCA_039921645.1 of Dokdonella sp. Classification (GTDB taxonomy): domain Bacteria; phylum Pseudomonadota; class Gammaproteobacteria; order Xanthomonadales; family Rhodanobacteraceae; genus Dokdonella_A. The sequence goes on along the minus strand of JBDSBK010000379.1, from coordinate 11,044 downwards.
CCCAGCGTTTTCATCACGCCGATCTCGCGCGCCTGACCCGACAGCATCGCCGTCATCAGGTTGACGATGAGGAAGCTTGCGACGAGCAGGGTGAGCACGCCAAACGCGCCCTGGGTCATCATCAGTGAATCCATCTGCGCCGCGTGCGCGTGCTGCCCCGGCACGGGCACATCGACGGCGGAGACCCGCTTGCCGCGGCGTTCCGCCATTTGCCTGACCTTGTCGGCAATGCGACGCACCGCAGCGCGATCGAGCGCGGTGTCTCGCACGACGAACTGCACTTCATCAAACGACGACGACGCGCCAAGCTCGGCCATCGTCGCCGGCGTCACGAAACCGTAGACGACGTGATCCATCCAGCCCGGCGGCAGGCTGACGTCGTGGGCGATGCCGCTCACGCGCAAGGTGCGCGCAGGATTCTTCGCAAACTGCAGGCTGATCGATCCACCCAGCGCTGCGCCGGACAGTTCGAGCGCGGATTTCTCGATCGCGATTTCACCATCGCGCGGCGGCCAGCTGCCGCGCGACGACTCCACTCTGCCGATGTCCTGCGCATCGAAATCCTGCAGCGCGTGCAGTTCCGCGCCGATGCGCGTGCCGTTCGATTCGACGCTTGCGAACACGCTGCTGCGCGCGCGCGCCGCGGAAATTTCCGGCAGCGCGCGAACTTCGGCGAGCAGCGCCTCGTCGACACCGTCGACCTTGAGTGTGGCCGACACCGGATGACTCGCGCGGTAGGTCGCGCTGGTCACGCGCTGAATCAGCGCCCACGCATCCAGCAACGCACCCGCGCCGATCATTGCCGTCGCCACGGCGAGCACGACGAGCAGCGTGCGCGCCTTGTGCAGCCAGGCATCGCGCAGCATCTTGCGCCAGCGCGGGCTAAGCATGGGTCGCCGCCTCGTCTTCGACGATGCAGCCATCGGCGAGCGTCACGACGCGCGTCGCATGCCGGATCGCACCGCGTTCGTGCGTGACCATGACCACGGTCTGCCCGTCGCGCACGAGATCGGAGAGCATTTCGAGCAGGCCTTGCGACGTGCGCGAATCGAGGTTGCCGGTCGGTTCGTCGGCGAGCAGGATCGCCGGTGCGTTCGCGAGCGCGCGTGCGACCGCCACGCGTTGTTGTTGTCCGCCGGACAGCGCCGCGGGCAATTTGTCCGCCTGTTCGGCAACGCCGAGGCGATCGAGCAGGGCCAGCGCGCGTGAACGTCGCGCGCGCGCATCCAGATGGTTGGCGAAGTCCATCGGCAGCATGATGTTCTCGGCAGCGGTGAGGGTCGGCAGCAGCTGGAAGAACTGGAACACGAAGCCGATCGAGCGCCCGCGCCAGGCCGACAGTGCGTTTTCCGACAGGCCGTTGAGGCGCTCGCCGTCGATGACGATGTCGCCGCTGCTGGGCCGGTCGATGCCGCCGAGCAGATTGAGCAAGGTCGATTTGCCGCTGCCCGATTGGCCGACGACGGCAACGAATTCTCCGCGCCGGACGCTGAGATCGACCTCGGCCAACGCATTGAAGGTTCCCGTCGGTGTCGGGTAGGTCTTGCCGATGCCACGCAGCGATATCACGCACTCGATAGCCGAGCGGTCGTTGGCGAGCAAGGTCACGGTCGTGCTCCGATGCGATGCAAAAAAGGCGAGTCGCACTGTAGGCCGTGACATCGTGGCTACGCGCACCGTTCGACCGCCCCGTTCGGCGATTCGGCGAAAGCGGTTTTCGAGTGTCGATGCGCGATTGCCATTCGGCGGTTCCGGCGGACCATCCGGCGAAACGCGACATTTGCGTGGCCATTGCGCTGGCATGCTGCGCTCGACATCCCCTCGCCGATCAATGGAGTTGCCGATGAACCGCTGTCGCACACTCGCCGTCTTGCTGATACTCGCCGGCCCGATGGTCGCCGTTGCACAACAGCCGGCCGCACAACCAGCGGACGCGCAAACCAGCGCACCCGCTCCGCTCGCTATCCCCGCTGAAGCGACGCAATTCGATTTCCTGATCGGGCGATGGCAGGTCGAAGTGCATCCGAAGGTGAGCAGCCTCGTTGCGATGATCCACGGCACGCCGCACCTGGCAGGCACGTGGACCGCCGCGCGCACGGCGGATGGCCGCGGCATTGAAGACGATCTGCGCATTGTCGATGGCTCCGGCAATCCCCTATCCTCCAATCACACCGTCAGGGCGTATGTCGGGGCGGAGAAGCAATGGAAAGTCAGCGCGAACGACGATGCGGACAAGCGCGACAGCGAGGCGCACGGGCACCTGCAGGACGGCGTCATGCTCCTGCAAGGCCGCTACACCGACACCCATGGCAACGTGACCCTGACGCGTACGCGCTACTCCGACATCAGCGCCGGCAGCTTTCGCATGCAGCAGGACCGCTCGACCGACAATGGCCAGACCTGGGACGAGAACGCGTTGACGATCGATGCGAAGCGTGCGCCGAGCCCGGCAGGATCCTGATCGCGGCGCCTACATGCCACGCGTAGAGGATCGAACGACTTCGATGTCGCGCAGCTGGGTCTGGCTGCAGCTGATCGCTGCATGGCTTCCGATGGGTGCCTTGTTCACCGCGCTCATCATGATCGCGCACGGCGCGCGCTTTGGTGACGCGGCGATCAGCGGATTGCGCATGGTCGGCGCCGGTGCGGTGCTCGGCATCGTCGTCTACCGCTTCGCGTCGCATACACCGTGGCCGCACCCGTTCCGGTTCGCTTTCCTGGCCAGGCACGCACTCGCGGCAAGCGCCTACGCGATTCTCTGGTACGTACTGATCTGTCTGGTCGACAGCATCGTGCTCGGCCAACTCGTCATCGTCATTGGCCCCGGCATCGGCGCGTTCCTCGTCACCGGCGTGTGGCTCTACATCATGGTGGCGGGCGTCGCCTACGCGAATCTCGCCGCGCAACGGACGGCGCAGACCGAAGCGAATGCAGCGCGCATGCAACTGGACGCGCTGCGCTCGCAACTGCATCCGCATTTCCTGTTCAACGCACTGCACACCATCGTGCAGTTGATCCCGATCGATCCGCGCGCTGCCGCACGCGCGGCGGAACAGCTCGCAAGCACGCTGCGCACGACGATCGAGGAACAGCGCGACGTGATCTCGCTCGCGGAGGAGTGGGCGTTCGTCGAACGCTATCTCGCGATCGAGCACATTCGATTCGGCGATCGGCTGCGCGTACGTGTCGATATCGGTGAACGCGCGCAAGCCGCGCAAGTGCCCTCGTTCGCGTTGCAGACGCTGGTCGAGAACGCGGTGCGTCACGCGGCAACGCCGCGCGTCGAGGCGACCACGATCACGATCACGGCAACGCTGATCGCCGGCCGCCTGACGCTGGAGGTGATCGACGATGGCGCAGGTGCGGACATCGCGTCGATCGACAGCGGCAGCGGCACCGGGCTGCGCAGGCTGCGCGAACGCATGCGCTGGCTGTATGGCGGCGACGCGCGACTGGACCTCGCCAATCGCCCGGGCACGGGGTTCAACGCCATCCTGACGATTCCGCAGCGATCGGGTCGGTCGATCGATGGCGACGATCGCGATGAGTGAGTCCGCGCGGATCTCCACGCTCATCGTCGACGACGAACCGGTGGCGCGCGCGGGCATGCGTCGCATGCTCGACGACGTCGAATGGATCGCCTGCATCGGCGAAGCGGCGAACGGGATCGCCGCCGTCGAGATGATCGACGCGCTCAAACCGGAACTCGTGTTCCTCGACATCCAGATGCCGGGCCTGCCCGGAACCGAGGTCCTGCGCCGATTGCAGCATCAGCCGTTCATCGTGTTCACCACCGCCTACGCGCAGCACGCGGTCAGCGCCTTCGAACTCGGCGCGCTCGACTATCTGCTCAAGCCATTCGGCGAAGAGCGCCTGCGCGCGACCCTCGATCGCATCCGCGCAGCGGTCGGCGAGCCGCGCGTGTCGTCGTTCGATCGTTTCAGCGAAACGATGAACCACGCGCCGATGAGCCGATTGTTCGTGCGCAGCGGGCGCAGCATCCTGCCGCTGGCGGTTGACGACATCGTCTGGTTCGAAGCGGTCGGCGACTACATCGCCGCGCACGCCGGCGATGCGCAGCATCTGCTGCACCTGTCGTTGAACCAGCTCGAAGACCGCCTCGACGCGAAACGCTTCGTGCGCATCCACCGCACGTACATCGTCAACCTCGACCGCGTCGTCGCGTTCCGCCGCGAGGCGAGCGGTCAGCTGCTCGCCGAGCTCGGGGATGGCACGCGCTTGCCGGTGAGCCGGGCGAAGGCGCGCAATCTGCGCGGCCTCGCCCGTTGAGTCACGCAACCGCGGGCTCAAACTCCAGCGCCGCCGAATTCATGCAATAGCGGGCGTGCGTCGGCGCGGGTCCGTCCGGAAACACGTGGCCGAGATGGCTGTCGCACCGCGCGCAGCGGGTCTCGACACGCGCCATGCCGTGGCTGATGTCGCGGATCTCGCGGATGTGGGCCGCATCGAACGGTGCATAAAAACTCGGCCAGCCGGTACCCGATTCGAACTTCGTCACCGAACGGAACAGCGGCAAGCCGCACAGGCGGCAGTTGAAGACGCCTTCGCCGTGTTCGTCGAGCAGGCCGCCGCAAAACGGATGTTCGGTGCCGCTGTTGAGCAGGACGCGACGCTCCTCCGGCGTGAGGCGCGCGGCGAGGCGCTCGCGCTCCGCGGCGGATGGCGGCGTGAGGTCGTAGCCGCTGCTCGAAACGGCGGCGTGGTCAATCGGAGTGGATGTCATTGGCTGCGCTCCTGTGACAGAAAGCATCGCGGCTGAAGCTGCTCCCACCGGGAAAGCTTGTCGCCTTCGTTGTGGGAGCGGCGGAAGTCGCAATGCTCAAAGCCCTCCCCTTCAAGGGGAGGGTTGGGTGGGGATGGTGTCTGCGCCGCGTCCGCGAAGCATTGCGGCTGAAGCCGCTCCCACATGGCGAGTCGGTATTCGAGGCAGCGCTGTCAGCGTTTCAACTGCGCAGCGAATTGCTTGCGCAGCTTGGCGACTTTCGGCGCAGCAACGGCAGCGATATAGCCCTGCTCAGGATGCAGCTCCGCATAGTTCTGATGATAGGCCTCGGCGACATGGAACGTGTCCAGTGCGACCACTTCGGTCGCGATCGGTGCGCTGAATACCTTTGCTGCGTCGAGCTGGCGGATATAGTCGGCCGCGATTTCGCGCTGGCGATCGTTGCCGAAGAAGATCGCCGAACGGTATTGACGTCCCTGATCGTTGCCCTGGCGGTCGACCTGCGTCGGATCGTGCGCGACGGCAAAGAACACCTTGAGCAACTGGCCATAGCGGATCGTCTGTGGATCGAATTCGACCGACACCACCTCCGCATGCGCGGTGGTGCCGCTGCAGACGCGATCATAGTTCGCGCTCGCGGCGCTGCCGCCGCTGTAACCCGACGTCACGCTGACGACGCCCTGCAGTTCGCGGAACACGGCCTCGACGCACCAGAAACAGCCGCCCGCGAGCACCGCGGTTTCGCGCTGTACGCCGGGATCGGCGGCCGGATCGAAGGCCGCATCGGGAAATTGCGAGCGGTCGACCGCAAGGCTCGCGCCGGGGATATCGCAGACTTCGTTCATTCAAGGCTCCTGATCGCGGATGCATGCTGCGCGGGCCGGTTTCAGCACGGCCACACGCGGGTGGTATTGGGACAGGTGGAGAGGGAATGATCTTTCAAATGGCGCTGGTTCGCACCTGACGCAAGGGCGGCCATGGCAACGCCGAACTTCCTGTCCGCTGCATGAACGATGCGTGTAAAGACGGATTTACTCACCCGAAACGCCGCCGTGCATGCGCGGCTGTTAGCCTTGCCGCCATTCGTTCGCGTTCGCGGATGCGAACGCGTCTACTTGTTCAAAGGATCCGATATGTCGCGTTGGAAACTCGCGCTCGCCGTGGTGGTCGTGCTGATCCTCGCTGTCGTTGGCTGGCGACTGCTGTGGCCGCAGGCTGGCGAAGCGACGGGCAGTACGCGCGCCGGTGGACAGCGCGGCGGCAGCGGCGGTGGCGACCGCGCGAGCAGCGACGCGCCGATTCCGGTCACCGTGGTGCCGGCGATCAGGCAGGACGTGCCCGTGTACCTGACCGCGCTCGGCACGGTGCAGGCCCTCAATACGGTGACCATCAATGCGCAGGTCAGCGGCCAGCTCAAGGCGCTGCACTTCGCCGAAGGCGAGGAAATCAAGCAGGGCGCGCTGATCGCCGAAATCGATCCGCGCACGTTGCAGTCGGCACTCGACCAGGCCGAGGCGAAGAAAAAGCAGGACGCTGCGCAACTGACGGCCTCGAAGAGCACGCTTGCGCGTTACGACGAGCTCATGAAAAAGAACTTCGTCTCCGGCCAGGACCTGGAAAACCAGCGCCAGACGGTCCGCCAGCAGGAAGCGCTGGTCGCGGCGGACGAAGCCGCGGCCTCGAGCGCACGCACGCAACTGGGCTACACGCGCATCACGGCGCCGATCACCGGTGTTGCCGGCATCCGCCAGATCGATGTCGGCAATCTCGTCAGCGCCAACGGCAGCACGATCGTCACGCTGACCCAGGTGCATCCGATCAACATCATCTTCACGCTGCCGGAACAAAACCTGGCCCAGGTCCGCGCCGGCCAGACGACGAAACCGCTGCCGGTCAGCGCACTCGATCGCACCGATGCGCACGTGCTAACCGACGGCACGCTCGCGGTGATCGACAACCAGATCGACACCACCACGGGCACGTTCAAGCTGAAGTCCGAGTTTCAGAACGCCGACAATGCGCTGTGGCCGGGGCAGTTCGTCAACGTGCGCCTGCAGGTCAATACCATCGCCGGCGGCATCGTGATCCCCGCGACCGCGATGCAGCGCGGGCCCGAAGGCAACTACGTCTACATGTTGCAGGCGGATGGCACCGTCGCGATGAAGCCGGTCACTGCGGGCGGCGATGCCGGCAACAACACGGTGCTCGTCAGCACCGGCGTGGCCGCCGACGATCGCGTCGTCACCGAAGGCCAGTTCCGCCTCAAGCCCGGCAGCAAGGTGCAGGCGCTCGCGCCGGGCGAAACGCCGGCGCCGCCGAGCGCGGCCGATCTGGCCAAGGCAAAGGACGATGCAGGCCAGCGCAAGCGCGGCGGCGGACGGCGCGGCGGCGGCTGATGCGTCGTTGCTGCCGCATCGAGACGCACCGTCACAGGACCCGACCGTGAGCTTCTCGTCCATTTTCATCCAGCGCCCGATCGCCACGTCGCTGTTGATGGTCGCGCTGCTGCTGCTCGGCGGCATCGGTTATCGCGCACTGCCGGTCGCTGCGTTGCCCGACATCGACTCGCCGAGCCTGGTCGTCACCACGCAATACCCGGGTGCGAGCGCCTCGACGATGGCGGCGCTGATCACGACGCCGCTGGAGCGTCAGTTCGGGCAGATCTCCGGCATCACCACGATGAGTTCGGACAGTTCGGCCGGCCTGTCGACGATCATTGTCGAGTTCGACCAGAAGCGCGACATCGACGCGGCGGGACAGGACGTGCAGTCGGCGATCAATGCCGCGCGCGGCACGCTGCCGAACAACCTGCCGTATCCGCCGGTGTACAACAAGGTCAATCCGGCCGATGCGCCGATCCTGACCCTGATGCTGACCTCGGACTCGCGCCCGCTGCGCGACGTCAACGATTACGCCGACAGCATCATCGCGCAGCGCCTGTCGCAGATCGGCGGCGTCGGCCTCGTGAGCATTGCCGGCAACGTGCGCCCGGCCGTGCGCGTGCAGGTCAATCCGGCGCAACTGGCAGGCCTCGGCCTGACCATGGAAGACGTGCGCTCGTCGCTGACGCAGGCCAACGTCAACGCGCCCAAGGGCAGTCTCAACGGCACCGTGCAGAGTTTCAGCATCGGCACCAACGACCAGCTGAGCGATGCGAACGATTATCGCTCGACGATCATCAGCTACAAGAACGACGCGCCGGTACACCTGAGCGACATCGCCGAGGTCGTCGACGGCGTCGAGAACGACCAGCTCGCGGCGTGGGCGAACAGCAAGCCGGCGGTGTTGCTCGACATCCGCCGCCAGCCCAGCGCGAACATCGTGCAGACCGTCGCCGAGATCCAGTCGCAGCTCGCGGGCCTGCGCGCATTGCTGCCCGCCGACGTGCATCTGTCGGTGTTTTCCGACCGCACGGTGACGATCCGCGCCTCGGTCGCCGACGTCGAATTCACGCTCGGCCTCACCGTGCTGCTGGTCATCGGGGTGATCTTCGTCTTCCTGCGCCGGCTGTGGGCGACGGTGATTCCGAGCGTCGCGGTGCCGCTGTCGCTGCTCGGCACGTTCGGCGTGATGGCGTTCGCGGGTTTCTCGCTCGACAACCTTTCTTTGATGGCACTCACCGTCGCGACCGGCTTCGTCGTCGACGATGCGATCGTGATGATCGAGAACATCGTGCGTTACATCGAGCAAGGCAAGCAGCCGCGCGAAGCGGCCGAGATTGGCGCCAGGGAAATCGGCTTCACCGTGCTGTCGCTGACGGTGTCGCTGATCGCTGTGTTTCTGCCGCTGCTGCTGATGCCCGGCGTCACCGGCCGGCTGTTCCACGAGTTTGCGTGGGTGCTGACGATCGCGGTCACGATCTCGCTGCTGATCTCGCTGACGCTGACGCCGATGATGTGCGCATACCTGCTCAAGGCCGATGCGCTGCCGGCTGGCGATCATGCGCACGCTGCTCGTCCGGGCGATGGAAAACGCGACCTGTGGCTGCGCACGCTCGACACCTACGGTCGCTCGCTCGACTGGGTGCTGGCGCGGCAACCGCTGATGCTCGTGGTCGCGTCGGCGACGGTGATCATCACGATCGCGCTGTACATCGTCATACCGAAAGGTCTGCTGCCGCAGCAGGATACCGGCCTCGTCACCGGCGTGGTGCAGGCCGATCAGAACATCGCGTTTCCGGCAATGGAGGAACGCACCAAGGCGGTCGCCGAAGCACTGCGCCACGTGCCCGGCGTCGCCGGCGTCGCTGCGTTCATCGGCGCCGGTTCGGTCAATCCGACCTTGAACCAGGGCCAGCTCAGCATCGTGCTGAAGGAACGCGGCCAGCGCGGGGGCCTCGATCGCATCCTGCCCGACCTGCAAGCGGCGGCGGCGGCGATCGCCGGCATCGCGCTGTACCTGAAACCGGTGCAGGACGTGACGCTGGACACGCGCATCGCGCCGACCGAATACCAGTACTCGCTGTCGGAAGTGAATTCGAAGGAACTCGCCGGATTCGCCACGAGCATGACCGACGCACTTCGCAAGCGACCGGAACTCGCCAATGTCGACAACAATCTCGCCAACAAGGGCGATGCGCTCAACCTTGCGATCGATCGCGAAAAAGCGAGCCGCCTCGGCGTGCCGATGCAGACGATCGACGACACGCTGTACGACGCGTTCGGCCAGCGCCAGATCTCGACGATATTCACGCAGCTGAATCAGTACCGCGTCGTGCTCGAAGTCGCACCCGAGTTCCGCACCAGCAAGGCCCTGCTCGACCAGCTGACCGTGCGCGGCAACGGCAACGGCGCGCTCGTCGGCAGCAATGCGACCACGCTGGGACAGGCGACATCGAGCAATTCGGCAACGCCTTCCGGCATCGGCAATACCGGCAATATCGGTATCGGCGTAGGCGCCGGCGGCACGATTCCGTTGTCCGCGCTGGCGAGCGCGACGCAGGAAAATGCGCCGCTCGTGGTCAGCCACCAGGATCAGCTGCCCGCGGTCACGATCTCGTTCAATCTCGCGCGCGGCCACGAGTTGTCCGATGCGATCGATGCGTTCCGCGCGGTCGAGGCGCAACTGAAGTTTCCGCCGCAGGTGCGCGGCCAGTTCGTCGGCAAGGCGGCCGAGTTCTCGGCCTCGCTTGGCGACGAAGTGCTGTTGCTGCTCGCCGCCGTCGTCGTCATCTACATCGTGCTCGGCGTGCTGTACGAGAGCTACATACACCCGATCACGATCATCTCGACGCTGCCACCGGCGGGCGTCGGTGCGTTGCTTGCACTGATCGTGTGCGGCATGAGCCTGTCGGTCGACGGCATCGTCGGCATCGTGCTGCTGATCGGCATCGTCAAGAAGAACGCGATCATGATGATCGACTTCGCGATCGAAGCGCAGCGCGACGGCATGAATGCGCACGACGCGATCCGCCGCGCCTGCATCCTGCGTTTTCGACCGATCATGATGACCACCGCAGCGGCATTGCTCGGCGCGCTGCCGCTCGCGCTCGGCACCGGCATCGGTTCGGAATTGCGTCGACCGCTCGGCGTCTCGATCGTTGGCGGCCTGCTGCTGTCGCAGCTGATCACGCTGTACACGACGCCAGTGATCTATCTCTATTTCGAGCGGTTAGCGGATTGGGCGAAGGCGCGGCGTGACCAGCGCGCATTGCAATCGCGCGGACGGTTGGCATGAACGCCATCGGCCCTCGCGCTTTGAAACCCTCCCCTTCAAGGGGCGGGTTTGGGTGGGGATGGTGTGAAATGTTCTCATGCCGCAGCGAACACCATCCCCTCCCCGGCCCGTCCGGCCCTCAGGCGCAGCCTTCGGACGCTCGTCGGCGCGCGGACCAGTGGTCCGCAAACGCGCCTCTTCTCCCCCCTGAAGGGGCCGGAGAAAAGGCATGAGCATCTCCGGCCCCTTCATCCGCCGGCCGATCGGCACCTCGCTGCTTGCGATCGGCCTGTTCGTCGGCGGCATGATTGCGTACTTCCTGCTCGGCGTCGCCGCGCTGCCGAATCTTGAATTCCCGGCGATCTTCGTCACTGCGAGCCAGCCTGGCGGCAGCGCCGACGTGATGGCGTCCACCGTCGCCGCACCGCTCGAGCGCCATCTCGGCCAGATTCCCGGAATCGACACGATCAATTCGTCGAGCAGCGAAAACAGCACCTCGGTGATCCTGATCTTCGACGGCAGCCGCAAGGTCGATGACGCGGCGCGCGACGTGCAGGCGGCCATCAATGCGGCGGCGCCGGATCTTCCAACCGGCCTGACCAATGCGCCGACCTATCGCAAGATGAATCCGAACAACCAGCCGGT
>JBDSBK010000378.1:0-4703 GCA_039921645.1 Dokdonella sp. | reverse complement strand
GCGTTGGGATTTGGCCTCAATTGAAGCGGGTGTCGCGATTCGTGGCAGCACGCGTGGAGGGGCGAGTCGCGACCGACGGTTCCGCAGCATGGGTTTTACGGCGACAATCGCGCGTCCACACCGTCGGTCTCCGATTCGATGCCAGCTTTCGCCTATCAAGCGCTTGATTCCTCTGGCAAGACCCAGCGCGGCGTGTTGCAGGGCGATACCGCGCGCGCCGTGCGTGGTGCGTTGCGCGAACGCGGGCTCAACCCGCTGGGTGTGGAGGAAGTGCGCGATGAAGCCGGGCGAAAGGGACGGCTGTTCGAGCGCCGCACACTGGGCAGCGCCCAACTCGCGCTGCTGACGCGTCAGCTCGCGACCCTCATCGGCGCCGGGCTGCCCATCGATGAGGCGCTCGGCGCGTTGTCCGAACAAGCCGAGAATGAACGACAGCGCGCGTTGACCGTGTCCCTGCGGGCGCGCGTCATGGAAGGCGCGAGCCTCGCGCAGGCGATGGCGGAATTTCCGGACAGCTTCCCCGACATCTTCCGTGCGACCGTCGCGGCGGGCGAGCAATCCGGTCGCCTCGATGGCGTCCTTGAAAAGCTGGCCGACTACGCCGAAGCACGCGATGCGTTGAGCCAGAAGATCCTCGCCGCGCTCGCCTATCCGTTGCTGTTGACCCTGGTGGCGGTCGCGGTCGTCGCCGGTTTGCTGACCTGGGTCGTGCCGCAGATCGTCGGCGTGTTCCAGAACCTGCACCAAGCGCTGCCGTTGCCGACGCGCGCGCTGATTGCACTGTCAGCGTTCCTGCGCGCCTGGGGCTGGTTGTTCCTGATCGGTCTGGTTGCTGCCGCATTCGCGGCTCGCATCGCGCTGCGCAATGATGCGACACGCTATCGGTGGCACGCCTTCCTGCTGCGCCTGCCTCTGGCTGGCCGCCTTGCGCGCGCCGCGAACACGGCGCGCGCGACGCGTACGCTCGCCCTGCTTGCCGGCAGCGCGGTGCCCCTGCTCGATGCGCTCGGGATCGCTGCCCAAGTGGTGCCGAACCTGCCGATGCGCGAGGCGCTCAAGCGAGCTGCATTCAAGGTGCGCGAGGGCAGCGCGTTCTCGCGCGCGCTCGGCGAGAGCGGACAGTTCCCGCCGGTTGCGCTGCGCCTGATCGCGAGTGGCGAGCGCTCCGGCGAGTTGCCGCGCATGCTCAGCGAGGCGGCAGCGCAGCAGCAACGCGAACTCGATCGCTGGTTGACGGTGCTGACCGCAGTACTCGGTCCGGCGGTGATCCTCGCCGTCGGCGCGATGGTGTTGTTCATCGTGCTCGCGATCCTGCTGCCGATCTTCAATCTCAACCAGATGGTCAAATAGCCGCATTGGGGATTCAGGATTTGCGCAGTGCGGCAGTCTCGCAATCGCTGGTGCAGCCTCTACAATCGGCGAATGTTCGTTCGACTCCCCAGCTCCGAATTCCCGACTCCGACGCGCCGATGATCCGATTCGAAACCGTCAGCAAGCGCTACCTTACCGGCCTCGACGCGCTCGCCGAGGTGAGTTTCGAGGTCGACGCGGGCGAGATGGTATTCGTGACCGGGCATTCGGGTGCCGGCAAGAGCACGCTGCTGAAGCTGATCAGCCTCGCGGAGCGGCCGTCGCGTGGGCAGATCACGGTCAATCATGCCGATCTGGCACGCGTTCGTCGGCGCGGCATTCCACACCTGCGGCGCGGCATCGGCATGGTGTTTCAGGACCATCGCCTGCTGACCGATCGCAGCGTGTTCGACAACGTCGCATTGCCCCTGTTGATCGCCGGTACCTCGCATGCCGAAACCGCCAAACGCGTGCGTGCGGCGCTCGACAAGGTGGGCTTGCTCGCACGCGAAAAGGCATCCCCGCTGACGCTGTCGACGGGTGAACAGCAGCGTGTCGGCATCGCGCGCGCGATCGTCGCCAAGCCGCCGCTGATCATCGCTGACGAGCCGACCGGCAACCTCGATCCGCAGCTGTCGGTCGAAATCATGGCCTTGTTCGCGGAGTTCGGCGCGGTTGGCACGACGGTACTGATCGCCAGCCACGATCTGTTCCTGCTCAAGCGCATGAACAAACGCGTCCTCGTCCTCGACCACGGCCGTCTCGTCGACGATTTCCGTCCGCAGGCGGCGAACGCATGAGCCGTCCCGCACGCAATCAACGCACTTCGGCGGCCGTCAGCAAGAAGGGCGCCGAGCCGCGCGGGCCGCGCACGCCGCTGTTGCTGCGATGGTCAGCGTGGCGCGAGCAGCATTTCTACAGTTTTTTCTCCAGCCTCGGTCGTCTGTTCGCGCGACCGTGGGCGACCGTGCTGACCGTGCTCGTGCTTGGCTTCGCCGTTGCATTGCCGCTGTTGTTCTGGCTCGTATTCGACAATGCGCGCGAGCTTTCCGGCGGACTGCGCGAGGCACGCGAGGTGACCGTGTTCCTCAAGCCGGGTGCGGACGCGAAAACCGCGGGTCTTCTGGCGAGCGATTTGCGCAAGCGTGCGGATGTCGCCGATGTGTTGATGCGCACGCCGGAGCAAGGTCTCGCCGAATTCCGCGCGCTTTCCGGTTTCGGCGAAGCACTGGACGCGCTGCAGACGAATCCGTTGCCGAGCGTGCTGGTGGTCACGCCGCGTGAGTCGCTGGAGTCGGACAATCCCGCGCTGATCGGGGAGCTCAAGGCGGACACACGGGTTGATCTGGTGCAGTATGACGCCGCATGGCGGCGCAAGCTGTCGGGTATCCTGCGTTTCAGCGAGCGGGTCGTCGCGGTGGTGGCCGCGCTGCTTGCATTGGCGACCTTGCTGGTGATTGGCAACACGGTGCGCATGGACATCCAGGCACGGTCCGCGGAAATCTCGGTAATGCAGACGATCGGAGCGAGCAACGGCTTCGTGCGGCGTCCCTTCCTGTATGCGGGTCTCTGGTATGGCCTGCTCGGCAGCGCATTCGCGCTCCTCATCGTCGCGGCCGTGGAACTTTCGTTGGCAGAGCCGATCGGTCGCTTGCTCGACAGCTACGCGCATCGCTTCGCCTTGCGCGGCATCGATCTCACGGCAGCATTGATCGTCGTCGCCGCGAGCGCACTGCTCGGCTGGCTCGGTGCCTACGTCGTCACGGCGCGACATCTGGCTGCAGGGCGGCCGCGATGAGCGGCAATGTCTCCTTGACACGCCACATCTCCAGCGACGAGCCGCGTGTGCTCGTCGTCGATGGGTCGCGCGTGGTGCGCCAGTTGATCGAGCGGGTGCTGAAGACGGAGCTGCCCAACGCGGTCGTGATCGGCTGCGGCACGGGTGCGGAAGCGCGCGTGCATCTGGACGCCGGCGTCGTCGACCTGATCACCACGGCGCTGCGTTTGCCGGACATGGATGGTCTGGAGTTCGCGCGTCATGTCCGCGAGAGCTCGGCGCAGGCGTACATTCCTATCGTGGTCGTGTCCGGCGACGTGCAGGAGCGCCTGGTGGCGCGCACCTTGTCGAGCCACGTCACCGACTATTTCGACAAGGCGCTCGGCTTCGACGCGCTCGCCGTCTTCATCCGCGGCTACGTGCGACCGACCGAACAGATTGCCGGCGATGTGCTCTATGTCGAGGACAGCCGCGTGGTCGCGCTCGCGACGCGCCGCATGATGGAGAAATTCGGTTTCAAGGTTTCGCATGTGGTCAGCGTCGAGGCCGCCCTCGAGTTGCTCGAAGCCGCCGTGACCGAGAATCGCATCCCCGGTGCCGACCTCGTGTTGACCGACGTGAATCTAAAGGGCGAGCTAAGCGGGGGCGACCTGCTCGAGCGCATCCGCAACCAGTTCGGCTATCCGAAGGGCGAGTTGCCGGTGCTCGTGATGACCGGAGACGACAATGCGGCGAACCAAGCCGTGTTGCTGCGTGCGGGCGCAAACGATCTGGTGCACAAGCCGATCGAGGAGCGCCTGCTGATCACCAAGCTGCAGTTCCAGCTGCGCGTCGCGCGTCGCTTGCGCGAGCAGGCGCGCGCGGACGCGTGAGCGAGGATCGGGTCAAGCTGGAGCCTTCCTGGAAGGCGCGCGTCGGTTCGCAATTCGAGCGGCCCGAGATGGTCGCGCTTGCCGAGTTCCTTAGATCCGAAAAGGCGGCGGGCAAAGTGATCTATCCGCCGGGTTCACGCATTTTCGCCGCGCTCGACAGCACGCCGTTCGACGCGGTCAAGGTCGTGATCCTCGGCCAGGATCCGTACCACGGGCCGAATCAGGCGCATGGCCTGTGTTTCTCGGTGCTGCCGGGTGTGCCTGCTCCGCCGTCGTTGGAAAATATCTTCAAGGAAATCGCGCGTGATCTCGGCGTCGCGCGCCCGGATCATGGCTGCCTGCTGCCTTGGGCGCGTCAGGGCGTGCTGCTGCTCAACTCGGTGCTGACGGTCGAGCGCGGACTGGCCGGCTCGCATCAGGGCAAGGGCTGGGAAGGGTTCACAGATGCCTGCATCGACGCGCTCAATCGCGAGCGTGAGGGTATCGTGTTCCTGCTCTGGGGCAGCTATGCGCAGGCCAAGGGCAAGCTGATCGATACGCGTCGCCACCGCGTGCTCAAGGCGCCGCACCCCTCGCCGTTATCGGCCCATCGAGGCTTTATCGGCTGCGGGCATTTTTCGCGGACCAACGAATACTTGAATGAGCGCGGGCACGCCACCATCGATTGGAAGCTGCCTCCTCGGGCCGAGTTGGGGCTGGGCTGA
>JBDSBK010000377.1:0-2854 GCA_039921645.1 Dokdonella sp. | reverse complement strand
ACGACTTGAGGTCAACGTGATGGCCGAGGCCCTCCTTGTTGCCGCCGTTGTAGATTTCGTCGAGGAACTTGCGCAGCTCGGTTACCTTGGCTTGTGCCTGCAACATGCGCTGGATCTTCTCGCCAAGCCCCTTGGCTGCCCAGCCCAGGTGCACTTCGAGAATCTGGCCGATATTCATACGCGACGGCACGCCGAGCGGGTTCAGCACGATGTCGACCGGGCGCCCCTTGGCGTCGTATGGCATGTCTTCTACCGGCACGATCATCGACACGACACCCTTGTTGCCGTGGCGGCCGGCCATCTTGTCGCCCGGCTGGATGCGACGCTTCACCGCCAGGTAGACCTTGACCATCTTGAGCACGCCCGGTGCAAGATCGTCGCCCGCGGTGATCTTGGCTTGCTTGGCCTTGAACCGCTGCTCGAACTCGTCCTTGTGACCCTTGATCTGTTCCTGCGCGCGCTCGAGGAATTCCGCCATGTCCTCGTCTTTCATGCGGATCGCGAACCACTCGTCCTTCTTCAGGCTGTCGAGGTAGGCATCCGTGATGTCGGCACCCTTCTTGATACCGCCCGGACCACCGTTCGCGACCTTGCCGACGATGGCAACGCGCAGACGATTGAAGATCGCGCCCTCGAGGATGCGGAACTGATCGTCGAAGTCCTTCTTGATGCGCTTGATCTCCATCTCTTCGATCTGGCGCGCACGCTTGTCCTTCTCGATGCCGTCGCGAGTGAACACGGTGACGTCGATGACGGTGCCGTCCATGCCGGGCGGCACGCGCAGCGAGCTGTCCTTCACGTCCGACGCCTTCTCACCGAAGATCGCGCGCAGCAGCTTTTCTTCCGGTGTCAGCTGGCTTTCACCCTTCGGCGTGACCTTGCCGACCAAGATGTCGCCCGCCTTCACTTCCGCGCCGATGTAGACCACGCCTGATTCGTCGAGACGCGCGAGCGCCTGCTCACCGACGTTCGGGATATCGGCGGAGATTTCTTCCGGCCCAAGCTTCGTATCGCGCGCAACGCAGGTCAGTTCTTCGATATGGATCGTCGTGTAGCGATCTTCCTCGACGACGCGCTCCGACAGGAGGATCGAGTCCTCGAAGTTGTAGCCATTCCACGGCATGAACGCGACGAGCATGTTCTGGCCGAGCGCGAGTTCACCGAGGTCGGTCGAGGAGCCGTCGGCGAGCACATCGCCGGCTTCGACGCGATCACCGACGTTGACCAGCGGACGCTGGTTGAGGTTGGTGTTCTGATTCGAACGCGTGTACTTGGTCAGCGTGTAGATATCCACGCCGGCGTCGTTGTCGCCGATTTCGGCTTCATTGACGCGCACGACGATACGGCCCGCATCGACCTGATCGATGACACCGGCGCGGCGTGCCGCCACGGTGACACCGGAGTCACGCGCTACGGCGCGCTCGATGCCGGTGCCTACCAGCGGCTTCTGGCTGCGCAGTGTCGGCACGGCCTGACGCTGCATGTTCGCGCCCATCAGCGCGCGGTTCGCATCGTCGTGCTCGATGAACGGGACCAGCGCCGCTGCGACCGACACGGTTTGCATCGGCGAGACGTCCATGTAATTGATCTCGCTGGACGGCCGCAATTCGGATTCGCCGCGGAAACGGCAGGAAACGAATTCCTCCGAGAAGGTGCCATCCTTGTTGAGCGGCGAGTTCGCCTGCGCGATCACGTATTCGCCTTCGTCGATCGCCGACAGGAATTCCACCTGGTTGGTGATCTTGCCGCCGGTAACTTTGCGGTACGGCGTCTCCAGAAAACCGTAATCGTTCGTGCGCGCATACACCGCGAGCGAGTTGATCAGGCCGATGTTCGGACCTTCCGGCGTTTCGATCGTGCAAACGCGACCGTAGTGCGTCGGATGAACGTCGCGCACTTCGAAGCCGGCGCGTTCGCGCGTCAGGCCACCCGGTCCAAGTGCCGATACGCGGCGCTTGTGGGTGACTTCCGAGAGCGGGTTGTTCTGATCCATGAACTGCGACAGCTGCGAGGAGCCGAAGAATTCCTTCACCGCAGCCGCAACGGGCTTCGCGTTGATCAGGTCCTGCGGCGTGAGGCCGTCGGCTTCCGCGAGCGACAGGCGCTCTTTCACCGCACGCTCGACACGCACAAGGCCGATGCGGAACACGTTCTCGGCCATTTCGCCGACCGAACGCACGCGACGGTTACCCAGGTGATCGATGTCGTCGACGATGCCGCGACCGTTGCGGATTTCGATCAATACCTTGATCACGTCGAGGATGTCGGAGCCGGTGCCGAATTCCCTTACCAGCGATTTCGAGTTCTCGTCGTTGCGATCACCGAAGTACTTGCCGTCGAACAGGATGCCTGGGCCCTTGTCGTCTTTGCGGCCCACGCGACGGTTGAATTTCATGCGACCGACACGATCGAGATCGTAGCGCTCGGACGAGAAGAACAGATTCTGGAACAGGTTCTGCGCGGCGTCCTTGGTCGGCGGCTCGCCCGGACGCATCATGCGATAGATCTCGACCAGCGCCTCAAGCGGCGTCTTCGACGGATCGATGCGCAAAGTCTTGGAAATATAGTCGCCGCGGTCGAGGTCGTTGACCCACAGTGTGGCGATCTTGTCGATGCCGGCCTTGCGGAACGCTTCCAGATGCGCGTCGTTGATCTCGTCGTTCGCTGCGGCGAGCAATTCGCCCGTCTTCGCGTCGACGACGCTGTGCGCCAGGATGCGGCCCATCAGGTATTCGTCAGGCACTTCGAGCGACTTGATATTCGCCTTCTCGAGCTGCTTCACATGGCGCGCGGTAATGCGCTTGCCGGTTTCGACAATCACATCGTCGCCGATGCGCAGATCGAAGTTCAGCGT
>JBDSBK010000376.1:0-6192 GCA_039921645.1 Dokdonella sp. | reverse complement strand
CTCGTTCATCTGGCCGGGTTCGATTGCGACACGCGTCGTCGGCGATTGACCGACTGCGCGTGCGACGCGCAGCCGATCGTGCATTGCGGCTCTGCTGGCATGGCGCGTTTCTTGCGGTACTGCGGTTGGGGCGGCCGTGTGTTGCGGTTTTCGCCACTTCCGACACCAAAGGGGCACACCACATGAATCGTCTTCCGACAGCCATGGCTACCGCCATGGTCCTGATCGCCGCAGGCTCCGTTGCCACGCTGGCGCACGCTCAGGTCAGCGCGTACGCGTCGATACGGGCGCCACGCAACCTGGCGCCTTCCGTTTCACCTGTTCCGTTGGGAAGTCTCGGTGTATTTCCAACCGAAGGCTGGTCCTCGCAAACCGCGATGCCTTCGCAACGGTGGGCACATGCGCTAGCGTCCTACAGCATGGGCGCCTATCCGCTGAACGATGCATTCGTCTACGTGATCAGCGGCGCGGACGGTTCGTTTGCGAATACGTCTTCCGTGCTCCGCTACGACGTCGCGTTCGATACATGGACGCCGATGGCATCGCTGCCGGTCTCGCGCACGCAGCTGAGCGCAGCGCAGGTCGGTGGCAAGATCTTCGTGCCAGGCGGGTATGGAGGTTCTTTCTCGCCCGTCACCCGATTGGATATCTACGATATTGCCACTGATACATGGACTGCGGGCGCGCCGCTTCTCCAGGCCACGGGCGACTACGCGATAGGTACCTTTCAAGACCGTTATGTCTATGTGTTGGCCGGATACTCCGGCTCGGCTGACCTCAACACCGTGCAGGTCTACGACACGCAAACCAATACCTGGCAGCTTGCCACGCCGAAAAGCGGGACTGCCGCCGCCGGTTTGCGCGGCGGCATCGTCGGGAATCACGTCATTGTCGTCGGCGGCTACAGCCAGGTCATGGCCGGCGAGTTGTCCGAAACCCAGATCGGCACCATCGATGCGGCCAATCCGGCGATCATTACCTGGGCACCCGGCCCTGCCTACCCTGGCGGTACAGCGGGTCGGTTGGGTGCCGGTGTGCCCGTAGCGGCAGGTCCGGCACAAGGACTCCCGGCGCTGAATTTCGTGGTATTCACGGCGGGCGATCCGAACGGCTCCGGTACCTTGGCAAAGAACGACACCTGGATATACGACTTTCGGGACAACAGCTGGAAAAGCGGGCCGACGAAGCCGACCGGGGTCAGCAACATCTGCGACATCATCGGCATCTCGACGGGCGGCAAGCTGCGCATGGTGTCGACCGGTGGCTATGACGGATCGACCGTCGTTTCCGTGCAGGAATGGCTGACGCTGGGTTACGAGGAGCCGGCGGATCTCGCCATCACGATGTCCGATGGCAACGTCAGCGTCGCACCGAACGGCAGCGTCACTTACTCGTTGGGCTACACCGTGACGGGAGCAGCTGGCGCGCCGGCCGCAACGATCACCGAAACCGTACCCGTCGGGACGACGTTCAACGCCGGCACAAGCGCTGCTGGATGGGTGTGCACGCCGGACGCGAATGCCGGCAGTACCTGCCTGTTTCCGCTCGGCGCTCTCGCCGATGGCGCGAATGGCTCGGTCGTATTTTCGGTCGACGTAACCTATCCGGTGGCGCCCGGCATTACCGAGATCCTCAACAGCGCAAGCATCGCCACGACCGCGCCGTACGCGCCCGAACAGAATCTCGCCAACAACGTCGCCAGCGATACGACGCCGTTCGCGGACGGTGCCGTGGATATCACGCCGGTCAGTGGGCTGGTCACTGGCGAAGACGGAAGCAGCGCCAGTTTTCAGGTCGTGCTTGCCGTGCCGCCGACGGGCGACGTGACCATCGCTTTCGCTTCCGATGATCCGACGGAAGGCATCGCTGCGCCCGCGCAGCTTGTATTCACGACCGCAAATTGGAACGTCGCGCAGACAGTGACCGTCACCGGCATCAGCGACTTTCTTGCGGACGGCGATGTCGCGTATACGGTCAGCGGTTCGATCCAGTCCGGGACCGGCAACTACGCGAACGTCGTCGTTCCAACGGTTTCGCTGACCAATCTCGATGGTCCGTCGGATCGCATCTTCGCCGATGGTTTTGATGGTGTGGTGCCAGCCCGGCGTTGACATCAGACGTTTGACGCGGGTCTGGTGTTTGGCCAGACCCGCTCGGGGTTGGCGGGTGTGCCATGGCGTTTCCCGTCATCGCTCACGCGGCATCGCTGCGCCGATGCTTCGAATACCGACCGACCTGTCCCGGGTGCAAGCCCTGATTTGTGATCGTGGAATACGCCATGCAGAGTGCGCGGTACACATCTCCCGATGCACGATTTACGCTCGTCGTCGACCCTGCGGACGACACGATCGGATTCGAGGGATATTCCTGGTGCATCGAGGCCGACGATCTGGCGGCCTTTCGAATCGACCCTCCGATTTCAACGGGTGACCAGTTGCTCGAAGCGCTGCTCGATCGTCGATTGGTGATCGTCATTTCCAGATTCGTTGACACGGGCGATGCGATCCGAGATGTCTGGATCACGCACGATCCGAGTGCGGAAAAACGGTGCAGTGACGAGGGTGAGTCTCTCGAATTTCGCTACTGGGACGGTGCCGAATGCGCTGTCGCCTGAGTCTTCATCGATGGGCATCGGGAGATGCCTGTACGGTCCATCGACGCCTCGGCATCGCGAAAACCTCGCGGCGTCGCGATGGCAGGCTCGCGCACCCGAAGAGCGTCGTTGGTGCAGGCGGGCGATCCACGTTTCGATGCGGAAGCCGAACCTACGGCATTTTCCAGGTCGAAATTTTTCGACAGTCCATCAAGCGGATGCTAGGGTAATCGGCACTGGGGGGACACGTGCAGAGGTTGTCAGGACTGTTGCTTCCTCAATCGCCGGCGCGGACTGCCCGCCCCGCGGATCATGCGTTCGCCTGGAGCCTCGCCGTCGAGGCCAACGACCTCGATCATTTTGGCCGCATGGCCGAGCGAGCGGCGCGCGAGCGAACCGACTGCCGAAGCGCCGTCTTTGCGCTGCTCGGCGACGATGAAAGCAGTGAACCGACAGTTCAGGCAGGCGACAGCAATATTGTCGTCGACCTCGCTGGCGGCCGTGCTCGGTTGAGCCTGACGTTCGATCCGGTTTCGACTCTCGCGCACGATTGGGCAAACGATCACGGTGCCTGGATCGATTTGCTGGACCTGCGTCTGCGTGAGCTACTGCGCTCAAAAGACCTCGCTTGCGAGGTCGAGTCGGCGAAGAGCAACGAGCACCTGCAGCGGGCGCTTTACGCGATCGCGGACCTGGCCTATTCCGACATCGACGTTCCTGAGATGCTCGCACGCGTACACGAAGTCGTCGGTCGACTGACCTATGCCGAGAATTTCTTCATCGCGATCTACGATGACGTACGTGACGCGATGCACTTCCCGTACTACGCCGATACCGACGACCACACGCTCACGGGCGTGCGCACGGAAATCGTCGCCAAGGATTATCCGAGCAGCCTCACGTTCGCCGTCGTCCATCGCGGGCTTGCTATGCACGGCCCGAGTCAGGTCCTGCGTGCGCAGTTGGGATGGGCGTACGACGCGCGTCTCGGGCCGGACTGCTTCGACTGGCTGGGTGTTCCCATGCTCGAAGGGGAGCGCGTGCGCGGCGCGGTTGTCGTGCAAAGCTATGAGGCAGGCCGACGCTACAGCGAAAGCGACCGCAACCTGCTCACCTTCGTCGCGCAGCAAACGCTGTCGGCGCTCACGCGCAAGCAGGCCCAGACCGGGCTTGAAGCGGAAGTGCAACGTCGAACCGCGGAACTCGCCGAGGCGAACAGGGCGCTGCGCGAGGAAGTGCTCGAACGCCAGCGTGCACAGCGTCTGCAAGCTGCCTTGTTCCGTATTGCGGAACTCGCCGGCGAGCGCGGCGGCATCGACGAGTTCTACGTCGGCGTTCACGACGTGGTCGCGCAGTTGCTCAACGCGCGCAATTTCTTCATTGCGTTGCTGTCGTCCGATGGCAGCGAACTCAGTTTTCCGTATTTCGTCGACGAGCACGATCTGCCTTTGCAGACCCGACGCCTGACCAACGGCATCAGCGAGTGGGTGCTGCGCCACAAGCACTCGTTGCTGGTCACGGAAACGCAGATCCGCGCGTTCAGGGACAGCGGCGAGATGGTGATCTTCGGCACCTTGCCCCAATGCTGGCTCGGCGTGCCGCTGCTGCTCGATGACCATGCGGTTGGTGTGATGGTCGTGCAAAGCTACGACGCCGAACACGACTACGGTCCGCCGGAACAGGAAATCCTCCAGTTCGCCTCGTTCCACATCGCCACCGCGCTCGAGCGCAAGCAGACACACGAGCGCCTGCGGCGCGCGCATGTCGAACTCGAACAGCGGGTCGAGGAACGCACCGAGGAATTGAAACTCGCGAACCAGGATCTGCGCGAACAGATCGTCGTGCGCGAACAGGCGGAGTCGCGTCTGAAGCATGAGGCCTTCCACGACGCGCTCACGGGGCTGCCCAATCGCACCTCGCTGCTCAGGCGCCTGAAGGAGGTCCTGGCACGCTACAGGAAAGCACCCAAGCGCTTGTTCGCCGTGCTGTTCATCGATCTCGATCGTTTCAAGATCGTCAACGATTCGGTCGGGCACCTGCTCGGCGACGAACTGCTGATCGAAGCCGGGCGACGCATCGCCTGCTGCGTGCATGCGCCGCATTCCATTGCACGCCTCGGTGGCGACGAGTTCACGATCCTGCTCGAAGACATTGCCAGCGCGGATGACGCGTTCGACGTGGCGAACAAGGTGATGGAAGCGCTGGTGGATCCGATCCGGCTTGGCGACAAGGAAATTTATTCGTCCGCAAGCATCGGCATCGCCCTGGCCCATCGACGCTACAACTTGCCGGAGGAATTGCTCCGCGATGCCGATGTCGCGATGTACCGCGCGAAGTCACGTGGGCGTCAGCGCTTCGAATTGTTCGATGAGCAGCTACGCCTGGAAGCGTTGAACATGCTCGATCTCGAGAGCGACATACGCCGCGCTCTGGCGCGCAACGAGTTCGAGCCGTACCTGCAACCGATCGTGCGTCTCGCCGACGGCGCGGTGCTCGGTTACGAAGCGCTGCTGCGTTGGCGACACACGTCGCGCGGCCTGCTGCTGCCCGGCGAATTCCTCTCCGTGGCGGAGGAATCGGGCAATGTTGAACAGATCGACTGGCAGATCTACGAGCAGGTATTCGGCGCGATATCCGGCCTCCACGAGTCGCAGGCTTATGTCAGCATCAACGTGTCGGCGAGGCACTTCCGCTCGCCCAATCTGACCGCCAATCTGGTCGATCTGCTCAAGGCATATCGCGTGCCGCCCTGGCGCATCCGCATCGAAGTTACCGAGGGCGCTTTGCTGCAGAACCCGGAGCAGGCTTGCGCGACGATGCTCAATCTCCGCGACGCCGGCGTGCTCACTTCGCTGGACGATTTCGGCACCGGCTATTCATCGCTTTCCTACCTGCATCGTTTCCCATTGCATTCGCTCAAGATCGATCGTTCGTTCGTGTCCGAATTGAGATCGGACCTGAGCGGAAGCAGCGTTGCCGTGGTTCGCGCGATCCGCGCGCTGGCCGGCTCGCTGGGTCTCGAAGTCATCGCCGAAGGCATTGAAACCTCGACGCAGTGCGAAGCGCTGATGCGGCTCGAATGCAGTATCGGTCAGGGGTTCCTGTTCGCACTGCCGCGTCCGGCGATCGAGTTGACGCGGCCGAATTGAACCCGATGTTCGATGTGCGCATTGACAGGTTTAGCGAGTCTGCTCGCGCTCAATGCTCGAAGTCATCGGAAAAGATATTGTCGCCCTGCGTTTCGTACGCGCCCATGTCGATGGTGCCGAAGACCTTCCGCTGGCCACCATCCAGATCATAGGCAGGCAAACCACCCGGTGGTGTGTTGTCGCCGGTATCGCGCACCGGCGACGTGAGCGGAATGTGGTGATCGGTCGTGCTGATGAATTGCGGATCGACATTGACGTTGTCGGCACTGCCCGGGGCGGGCGTAGCGCTGATGAAATCGATGTCATTGTTCAGCAGCAGTGGTGGTTCGGGCGAATAGATCTCTCGTTTTCCGCCATTGATGAGAATGTTGTTCGATAGCGTTGCGCGATAGATGAATATCGCGCCAAGCGCCTCGACACTGGTCGCGAACGTGTTGTCCGCTATCGTGT
>JBDSBK010000375.1:0-4293 GCA_039921645.1 Dokdonella sp. | reverse complement strand
GCTCACGTGCTTTGCGCGCACCCACGTGCAGCAATTCCTCGATGCGCGCGGGCTTCGCAATCAGCGCCTCGTACTGCTCGCGCATCGGCGCAAGCTCGGCATCGATCCGCTCGAACAGCTTCTGCTTGGCGTCGCCCCAGCCAATGCCGTCCTTGAACGCCTGGCGCATTCCCGACGTTTCGTCCGCGTCGGCGAACGCCCGGTAGATCGAGAAGATGTTCGACGTGTCGGTGTCCTTGGGCTCCCCCGGTGCGCGCGGGTCGGTGACGATGCCGAGGATCGCCTTCTTCAGGTCCTTCGCTGGCAGCCACAGCGGAATCGTGTTGTCGTAGCTCTTGGACATCTTGCGGCCGTCGGTGCCGGGCAGCGTCGCGACGTTGTCCTCGATCTTCGCGCTCGGCGCGACGAAATAATCGCTGCCGTAGATGTGGTTGAAGCGTTGCCCGATGTCGCGCGCCATCTCGATGTGCTGGATCTGGTCGCGCCCGACCGGCACTTCATGCGCGTTGAAGATCAGGATGTCCGCGGCCATCAGCACCGGATACATGTAGAGGCCCGCGGTGATGCCGGAATCAGGGTCTTCCCCCACCCCTGTGTTCTGGTCGACCGCCGCCTTGTACGCATGCGCGCGATTGAGCATTCCTTTTGCGGTGACACAGGTGAGCAGCCAGGTCAGCTCGGGAATTTCCGGGATGTCCGATTGGCGATAGAAGAACACCTTGTCCGGATCGAGGCCGCAGGCGAGCCAGCTCGCGGCGATTTCCAATGTCGACTGCTGCACGCGCGCCGGGTCGCCGGTCTTGATCAGCGCGTGGTAGTCGGCGAGGAAGTAGAACGACTCGGCATCGGCGCGGCGGCTTGCGGCAATCGCCGGGCGGATCGCACCGACGTAGTTGCCCAGGTGCGGCGTTCCGGAGGTGGTGATGCCGGTAAGGATGCGGCGTTTCTCGTTGCTCACGCGGGGGCGTATCGTTCAGGTGGGCCGTCGAGTTTACGGGAATGCCGGCACCGGCTTAACCCCGCCCGCGCCGGAGACGCGTTGGATGTGTCACCACCGAAGGAGATGAGTCATGCGCACCCTGCTTTACGCCGCCCTGATTGCCGCTGCCACCGTGTCCGCCCCAGCTGCCCGGGCCAATCTGCTCGACCTTGCCATCGTCGATCGCGACAACGGCGCGACCCTGCCGACCTATGCCGACCACGGCAAGCTGTACGTCGCCGGCACGCCGGGCCATCGCTATTCGGTGCGCATGTCCAATCGCAGCGGCGGACGCGTGCTCGTCGTGCTCAGCGTCGACGGCGTCAATGCCGTCAGCGGCCAGACCGCGAACCCGGACCAGACCGGCTATGTGCTGGACGCCTGGGAATCGACCGAGATCAGCGGCTGGCGCAAGAATCTCGATGAAATCGCGCAATTCAACTTCACCGCGTTGCCGAACAGCTACGCGGCGCGCACGGGGCGTCCCGCCAATGTCGGCGTGATCGGCGTAGCCGTGTTCACCGAACGCGCGCCGGTCTGGCGCGAGCGCGAGAAAGTCGCGCGCGATGCGGCGCCGATTACCGAGGTTCCCGCGCCCTCGTCGACTGCCGCAGCGGCGCCGCAGCGTGCGGAAGCGCCGCGCGAGTCCGCATCCAACGCGGCCGCGGGCGCAGGCGCGTCGAAGCCGATGGCCGCGCAGGCGGACGCGATGGCCAAAAGCGAAGAGCGGCTCGGCACCGGTCATGGCGCGCGCGAATTCGCGCACGTCGATACCACCGCGTTCGAGCGCTCCTCGCAGACGCCGGCGGAAACCCGCGCGATCTGGTACGACAGCTACGCGAACCTGGTCGCGCAGGGCATCATCGAACGCCCGATCGCTCGTGCGAACCCGCAGCCGTTCCCGGGCGGCTTCGTACCCGACCCGCCGACGCGCTGATTGCGCTGACGCGCTTCCGACATGGGTCTTGAGGCCCAATTGATTTCAGCCTCAAGACCTACGTCTAGATGCACTGTTTCATCGGACGCAAGCCTGCGATAAAGCGCGGCTGACGGTGTCCACAGGGGGCACCGCGCGCCACCCGAAGGCTTCCGAATGAGAACGATAACCATCGTCCCCGGCGTTCTTGCGTTCGCCATTGCGAATGCGCTCTCCGTCCCGGTCCATGCGCAGGACACCACAGCGCCGAATCAAAGCACCGCCACCGAATTGCCCAAGGTCAATGTCCGCGAGCGCCGCTCGCAGGACGATACGCGACCCAAGCTGCAGCACATCATGCGCGAGGTGGATGGCCCGTTGATCACGGTGACCAAGAAGACCTCGATCACCAAGGTCGAGAATATTCCGACCGTGGTCGACAACAATCTGCGCGACCTGTTTGCGCAGACGCCGGGCCTGTTCTATTCCGAACAGCAGTCACCGGGCCAGTTGAATCTGAGCTACCGCGGCATCGGCAATCCGCAGGAAACCGAGTTCGTTACCGTCATGCTCGACGGCATTCCGCTCGAGTCCGACTGGATCGGCTATCCGACGATCTACACCTTCCCGATGCCGCAGCAGCTTTCCGAAGTGCAACTGATCCGCGGCGGCAGTTCATTGCTGTACGGACCGGAGCCGCCGCCGACCGTCAATCTCATCAGCCGCAAACCAGTCGCCGATCGCGAGCTGGCCGGCTATTCCGAGAACGTCGTCGGCAGTAACGGCCTGTTCGGCACCTTCAACCAGGTTTCCGGCACCTCGGGCACGTGGGACTACCTCGCCGATGCGCACTATCGGCAGAGCGATGGCGCGCGCGAAAACGGTGATTCCAAGCTCAAGGGCTTCGATCTGCACCTGGGCTACCGACCGGACGACATGTCCTACAGCGCGCTCGATTTCCACGTCTATCAACTCGATACCGGCGATCCGGGCAAGTTGAATTACGCGCAGTTCGTCAGCAATGACGAGCAGAGTCCGACGCCATTCAATCGCCTGTGGACCGACCGCTACGTCGTGAGCTTCACGCACGATCGCCATTTCGATGCCGACACCGAGCTCGTCGCAAAAGTGTGGACCGGCTACCAGGACAATGCATCGCGCTCGCAGGATCGCGCGCCGCCGACGTCGACGCTGCAGGACGATCAATTCCGTTTTGCCGGCCTCGATGCACGCGTGGTCCATCGCTGGGGCCGCGGCAATGCGTTCACGGTCGGCACAACGCTCTATTCCTCTGATGCGCCGTTCCGGCAGTGGACCATGGACAACTACTCGCCGGATCGCTTCGATCGCTTTGGGCGTCCTTGCGCGAGCGCGAGCGACAAAAACTGCGCACGCCTGCGTCAGGATCGTTCGACCGCTTACGGCGCAATCTTCGCCGAGAATGTGTTCCGCTTCGCCGGCAACTGGCATTTCGTGCCGTCCGTGCGTCTCGAGCGCGAGACCGTCGACATCAACGAAACGATCAAGCCGGTCACGCTCACGCGCGACCTCGTCGATCGCAAGGTGACGCACAACGTACCGCTGTTCGGCCTTGGCCTCGGCAACGATTTCGGTCACGGCAACGAGACCTATTTCAACGTCTCGC
Source organism: Dokdonella sp. (assembly GCA_039921645.1). Lineage (GTDB taxonomy): Bacteria > Pseudomonadota > Gammaproteobacteria > Xanthomonadales > Rhodanobacteraceae > Dokdonella_A. Next base: position 753 of record JBDSBK010000375.1, on the reverse strand, counting down.
AGGGCTGGCGACCGGTGCGCTATTTCGACGTCGGCTCTCCGTTCGGAAACACTGCGGCGGGAGAGATCAACGATCCGGATCCGACCCACGTGGTGTCGTGGGAAGCCGGCGTGCACGGCACTCCGGTCAATGGTCTGTTCTATGACGCGAGCCTGTTCTGGGTCAATGTGAAGGATCGCATCGAGAGTCAGCCGGCCGGCCCGAGCGCACCGGCCAACAACACGATCAACGTGAACACCGGCGACACGCGCCATCGCGGCTTCGAGGGGCAGGTCGACTATGACTTTCTCGCCGCGCGCGATCCGCACACGACGCAACACCTTTCGGTGTTCGCGAATCTCGCCCTGCTCAACGCGGAATTCACGGCGACGCGCAACCCGGCGAACCTCGGCAACAAGCCGGCGTTCTCGCCGAATTACCTCGCGCGCGTTGGTGTGGCCTGGCGCGAGGACAAGCAGTTCAAGCTCGCGGTGTCGGCGGTGTCGGTCGCAAGCCAGTACTTCCAGGACTCGAATCTGAAAGGCCCCAATGCGACCGCGACGCCGAGCACGCCCGGCTACATTCCACCGAAGGTTCCTTCGTACACCGTCGCAGACTTCTCGGCCGACTATTGGGTGATTCCGCAGGTGCGCCTGCTAGGCGGCGTCTCCAACCTGTTCGACAAGAAGTACTACTCGCGCGTGTTCTCCAATGGCCTCGAGCCGGGTATTGGACGCACGGTCTACGTCGGCGCCTCGTACGAGTTCTGATGCG
>JBDSBK010000374.1:0-3138 GCA_039921645.1 Dokdonella sp. | reverse complement strand
GTCCGCTCGCCCTGCAGCGAGCGCAGTCGCAGGCGAACCGGGCCGCGCACGGCGCGGATATCGACGATCGCCTCGTGCTGGGTCGCCTCGAGTACGCCGTGATCCACCAGCGTGGCGGCCACGGTGCGCACCGGTCGCATCAGGTCCTGCCAGCGCATGCTGATGCGTACACCGACCATGTGCGCCGCCTCGCTCGGGCAAATACTGCGTCCCGGACCGCGCTCGACGAGCAGCTCCATCACGCACTCGCGAATGCGCTCGGCAAGCATGTCGTCGGCGAAATACTGCGTCATCGGGGTCCAGGGTTGATCAGACGGGCGCCCCAAGTTGCGAGCAGGGGACACCGCCATGGGAAGATAGCGCATGGCGGAGCACCATGGTGGTGCGCTGCCGCACACACCGCGAATTTCGGGGTCGCGATACAGTTGATCACAGAGCGGACATTTTTCATGGCTGGCGCGCCGTCGTGCGGCCGAGGAAACGCGGATGCGGATCGTTTACAGGGCGGAAAACATCATCGACGCCAATCTCGTCAAGAATGCGCTGGCACTGGAAGGCATCGATGGGTTCGTCAGCGGCGAATACCTCACCGGTGCCGTGGGCGAATTACCGGTCTGGAACCTGGTGTCGGTAATGGTGTCCGATCACGACGTCGAACAGGCCACATCGATCGCACAGGCCATCGATGCGGACCTGCGCGAGCGTCGCGAAGGTTTCGAAGGCGTCATCGGCGACGCACTGCCGATTGGATGAACCACACGGGCACCCGTAACGCCCCAATCGCGCGTTCACTCGTCCCCAACACAGGATCCTCCAGGAAATGACCGAGCCGCTGCTGTTGGTGATCGGCAACAAGAATTATTCCTCATGGTCGCTGCGACCTTGGCTGCTGCTGCGCGAAACAGGCATCGCGTTCGAGGAGCAGCGCCTGTCGCTGGACACGCCTGAATTCGCGCGCGAGATCGGGGCGTGGTCGCCGAACCGTCGCGTACCCGCATTGCGGCACGGGGATTTGACGATCTGGGACTCGCTCGCGATCTGCGAGTACGTCAACGAAGCCTTCCTCGCCAATGCGGGCTGGCCAAGCGATGCCCCGGCGCGTGCGATTGCGCGCGCGGTCAGCGCCGAAATGCATTCGGGCTTCCAGGCCCTGCGCAGCCAGCTGCCGATGAATTGTCGCCGGCGATCGGGCGACTTCGTCGTGAATGCGGACGTGCAGCGCGACATCGAGCGCATTGCTGCGATCTGGCGCGATTGCCGGGCGCGTTTCGGTGCAGGCGGCGCTTTCCTGTTCGGCCGGTTCTCGATCGCCGATGCGATGTATGCACCGGTCGTACTGCGCTTCGTCAGTTATGGCGTTGCGCTCGATGACGGCGCGCGCGCCTACGCGCAGGCCGTGCTCGGCCTCGCTTCGATGCAGGAATGGCTGCGCGATGCAGCCGCCGAAACCGAGCGGCTCGCGGCAACGGACAGCATCGCCTGATGCGCGCCGGCGAGGTCGAGCTGCCGCGCGCGGCCCTGCTGCAGATGACGCTCGGCGCGGCGGCGATCAGTACGACCAGCGTCTTCGTCAAGCTCGCCCATGTCGGCCCGACGATGGCCGGGTTCTACCGCATGGGCTTCGGTGGCCTGATGCTCCTGCTTGGCCTCGTTGCTCTCGGGCAGTGGCGACGCGTGCGCCTGACGGATCTGGGCTGGCTGACGATTCCGGCCGTCGCATTCGCGCTCGACCTGATGCTCTGGCACCGCAGCATCCTCTATATCGGTCCGGGTCTCGCTACCCTGCTCGGCAACTTCCAGGTGTTCCTGATGGCGCTCGCGGGGTTCGTGCTGTATCGCGAGAAGCTCGGCTGGCAATTCCTCGCCGGCTTGGCGCTGGCGTTTTTCGGGCTCTATCTGCTGGTCGGACTCGACTGGTCCAACGTCGGTGCGCAATACCAGGTCGGTGTCGTGCTCGGCATCGTGACCGGCTTCGCTTACGCCGCCTACATGTTGTCGACGCGGCATGCGCAGCGCGGCGGCCATGTGACGCTTGCGCCTGCGCAATTGCTGTGCGTGAGCAGCCTGCTGTGCGCACTCGCGCTTGGACTGGCCGCGTTGATCGAAGGCGAGAGCTTCGCGATTCCGGATACGCAAAGCTGGTCTTCGCTGCTCGGGCTCGCGTTCTGCGGCCAGGTGCTCGGTTGGGTGTTGCTCACGCGCGCGATGCCGCAGCTTCCTGCGTCGATGATTGGCCTGCTGTTGTTGCTGCAGCCGGCGCTGTCCTTCGTGTTCGACGTGATCCTGTTTGCGCGACCCACCCACGCGGCCGACTGGATCGGCGTCGTGCTGTCGCTGCTCGGCATCTTCGTCGGCTCGTATCGTCCGGGACCGCGCAAGCCGCAGCTCGAGGCTCCAGGCGCGGCCGATCCCGACTGCACGCCACCGCTGTCTAGCGATCGATGATCCGCTGCAACGCCGTGCGCGCCGCGGCAAACGAAAAATGCGCCTCGACGTTGGCGAGGCCGTGGGTCGACAGGCGCTGCCACAAGGCTTCATCGCGATACAGGCGTGCGATGGCCGCCGCGAACGCGGCGGGTTCGTCGGCGACCAGCACATCGTCGCCTTCGCGCACGTGCATGCCCTCGACGGCAAGCGTCGTCGCGACCACGGGCAAGCCATAGCTCATCGCAGTATTGATCTTGCCCTTGACGCCGGCGCCATAACGCAGCGGCGCGACCGAGATGCGGCAACCGTCCATGTACGGCGCTATGTCCTCGACGAAACCGTGCACCAGCACGTGTTCGTCGGCGAGCGCTCGGATCGCGTCAGGCACCTTGCTGCCGATCACGTGGAAATGCAGCTCGGGGAAATCCTTGCGCAGCAGCGGAAACACGTCGCGCACGAACCAGCTCACCGCATCGGTGTTGGGCAGATGCTGGAAGCCACCGACGAAGACGAGATCGTGACGCTCGCCAAACGGTGTGCGACAACCGTGGACCTCGTTGACTGTCGAAAGGATTTCGACGCGTGCGCCGGGCGCATCGCGCGCGAGCAGCTCCTTCTCTGCGCTGCTGACGACGAGGGTCAGGTCGCATTCGCGGATCAGCTTGAGCTCCTGCGCTCGCGTCGCAGCCGCCTGTCGCGCCGGATCGGCGG
>JBDSBK010000373.1:0-4279 GCA_039921645.1 Dokdonella sp. | reverse complement strand
TCGGCCGGTGTGCCGCGCGCGACGACCTTGCCGCCCGCGATCAGATAGACGAGGTCCGCCGCGCGCGCGACGGCGGCGAATTCGTGCGCAACGAGGATGCTGGTCAGGCCGAGCGTGTCGTTGAGCGTTCGAATGAGCTTCAACACCTGATTCAGCGCGACCGGATCGAGGCCCACGAACGGCTCGTCGTAAAGAATCAACATCGGATCACGAATCATCGCTCGCGCCAGCGCGACACGCCGCGCCATGCCGCCGGACAATTCGCTCGGCATCAACTCCGCAGCGCCGCGCAAGCCGACTGCCTGCAGCTTGGTCAGGACGATATTGCGCACGAGCTCTTCCGGCAGCTTCAAGTGCTGGCGCAGCGGAAACGCAACATTCTCGAACACGCTGAAATCGGTGAGCAGCGCCGAATTCTGGAACAGGAAACCGATTTTTTCGCGCAGGTCGAACAAGGCGCCGCGCGACAGCGCTGGTACATTCTGGCCGTCGACGTGGATCGTGCCCGCATCCGGCATCAGCTGGCCCGTGATGTGGCGCAGCAAGGTGGTCTTGCCGGTGCCGCTGGGGCCCATGATCGCGACGATCTTGCCGCGCGGAATATCGAGCTCCAGCCCGTCGAAGATCATCTTTCCGCCCAGCACCGTGCGCAAATTGCGCACTTCTACAAGAGCGGCATCGACAGAAGAGGATGTGGCAACGGTTTCGGTCACGGGACAGACTCGATCTGGATTTTATGACCACCCTGCCCTGGGATTGAAGGTAGGGCGATTCCGGGCGCAGGTCCAAGCGCATTACCTTAGCCGATGGCGAGGCGAGGCGGCCAGTCGCGCCGTCGTGCGTTCAATCGGCCTTCAGCAGATCATCGAGAAGAGCCGAATGGCGTGCGAGTTGCGCCCTGCGACGTAGACGCTGGCAGGCAACGATCGCGCGCAGGTCAGCCAGCGCATCGGCGAAATCATCGTTGACGACGAGGAAATCGAAATCACCGGCGTGCGCGATTTCACCGCGTGAATCGGCCAGGCGCCGGGCGATGGCTTCGGCGTTGTCGGAGGCTCGCGCACGCAGTCGACGCTCCAGTTCCGCGCGAGACGGTGGCAGGATGAATACGCTGACGCAGTCGGTGTTGCGCGCCGCGGGCGCCACCAGGAGCTTTTCGCGAATCTGGCGTGCGCCCTGCCAATCGATCTCCAGCAGCACGTCGCGGCCCTGCGCCAGCAGCGGCTCGACCGCGACACGCGCGGTACCTTTCAGATCGCCATGCACGTTCGCGTATTCGTAGAACGCGTCGGTCGCAGCCATGCGCTCGAATACATCGCGTGAAACAAAGTGGTAGTGCCGACCGTCGACTTCACCGGGCCGCGGCAAACGCGACGTGTACGACACCGACAGACTGATGCCTGGCTCGCGCTCGAGCAACGCATGCACGAGGCTCGTCTTTCCAGCGCCCGAGGGGGCTGCGATGATGTAGAGCGTTCCTGGAGCGCGGGTTTCGCTCATTCGAGGTTCTGTACCTGTTCTCGCATCTGCTCGATGAGCACCTTCAACTCGACCGCTGCATTGGTCGTTCGCGGGTCGGCAGATTTGGAACCCAGCGTATTCGCTTCGCGGTTGAATTCCTGCATCAGGAAGTCGAGCCGGCGACCGACGGCTTCGTTGAGGCCGAAGATACGGCGTGCTTCGGCGATATGCGCGCTCAGGCGATCCAGTTCTTCGTCGACGTCGATGCGCTGCACCTGCAGGACAACTTCCTGCTCGACGCGTCCCGGTTCCAGCGGCATCTTCAATTCAGCCAGTTTCGCGTCGAAGCGCGCGCGCAGCGCCGCGCGTATGTCCGGCAGACAAGTGCGCACATCGGCGACGATGCGCTCCATTCCATCGAGGCGTTCGCGCATGAACCCGCCCAGGCGTTCGCCTTCGCGGGCGCGAGCGGCGACCATTTCGTCGAGTGCGTTGTCGAGCAGGGTCAGCGCGGCTTCGCGCAGGAATTCCTGATCGGTTTCGCGATCGAGCAGCACACCAGGCCAGCCAAGCAGGGACGCAAAATCCACATTGAGCTGCGGGAATTTCGCTGCAAGCGCTTGCGCAGTATCCGCAAGCCGCGCCACCAGCGCCTCGTCAACGACGATCGCGGACGCATCCGCAAGCGCCGGCTTGTAGCGCAGCCCGAGGTCGACCTTTCCGCGCGCGAGCTTCGCCGCGACGCGCTCGCGAACCATCGACTCCAGGCTGCGCAATTCTTCCGGCAGGCGCAGGCCCAGTTCGAGATAACGGTGATTGACCGAGCGCAGCTCGATCGCAAGCATTCCGTGACCGGTATCGGCTTCGGCGCTGGCAAAGGCGGTCATGCTACGCAACATCGACGTGTCCACGGGAGCGAGGGGGCGCAATGGTAAGCTCCACGGCCCATTTGCCAAAGCAAATCCTCGCATGACGGATTTTTGCCCATGACTTCGATCCCGACGACCCCGGTCCGCCCTGCCGGCCGTGCACCCGACCAATTGCGCGCGGTCAACATCCAGCGTCATTACACCCGCCATGCAGAAGGCTCGGTGCTCGTCGCGTTCGGCGATACCCAGGTGCTGTGCACAGCGAGCATCGAAGAAAAGGTGCCGCCGTTCCTTCGCGGCAAAAACGAAGGTTGGGTCACGGCCGAGTACGGCATGCTGCCGCGTGCGACCGGTACGCGCACGCAGCGCGAAGCCGCGCGCGGCGGTCAGGGCGGGCGGACGATGGAGATCCAGCGCCTGATCGGACGCAGCTTGCGCGCGTGCATCGATCGCCAGGCGTTGGGCGAACGCACGATCACGCTCGACTGCGACGTGCTGCAGGCCGATGGCGGCACGCGCACGGCCGCCATCACTGGCGCCTATGTTGCGCTCGTCGACGCGATCCGCTGGCTCAAGGCCCGCAATCTGATCAAACGCGATCCGATCTTCGGCGCCGTTGCCGCGGTGTCGGTCGGCATCTACAAAGGCATGCCCGTACTCGACCTCGACTACGCCGAGGATTCGGCATGCGACACCGACATGAACGTCGTCATGAACGACGGAGGCGGCTTCATCGAGCTGCAAGGCACGGCCGAGGGGCATGCATTCCGGCGCGAGGAACTCGACGCGTTGCTGGTACTGGCCAGCAAGGGCGTGACCGAACTTTGCGCAAAACAGCGCGAAGCGCTCGACTTGGCTTGAGCCTCTGCGTGCGGCGCATCGTCCTGGCCAGCAGCAACCCCGGCAAGCTCGCCGAAATGCGCGTGATCCTTGCCGATCTCGGCACGGAACTCGTCGCGCAATCGGAACTCGGCATCGAGGACGCGGAGGAGACGGGCACTACCTTCGTCGAGAACGCCCTACTCAAGGCGCGTCACGCGGCGCGTGCATCCGGCCTGCCTGCGCTCGGCGATGATTCGGGCATCTGCGTGGACGTGCTCGGCGGCGCACCCGGACTCCATTCCGCACGCTACGCGGGCAGCCATGGCAATGCGGGCGCCAACATCACCAAGCTGCTCGCGGCGCTCGAAGGCGTCGGCGAGACCCAGCGCAAAGCCCATTTCCACTGCACGATCGTGCTGCTGGACTCAGCCGGCGACCCCGCGCCGCTGATCGCTGAAGGTCGCTGGCATGGCCGCATCCTTTCCGCGCCGCGCGGCGATCAAGGCTTTGGCTACGACCCCGTGTTCTTCGACCTTGACCTGCAGCGCGGCGCGGCCGAGCTGGATGCCAGTACGAAGAATCGCGTCAGCCATCGTGGCCAGGCGTTGGCGACCTTGCGTGCACGCATGACGCAGCAAGGCTGCTGACACTCGCAGCACGCCCCCGCGAGTCGCGCACCGCCTACAATTGCGGCATGCCGATGATCGCCCCACCGCTATCGCTGTACATCCACATCCCGTGGTGCGTGAAGAAATGTCCCTATTGCGACTTCAATTCGCATGCGCAAAACGGCGCGTTGCCGGTCGATGCGTATGTCGGTGCGCTGCTTGCGGACCTCGATCGCGACCTGCATGAATTTGGTCGCGCTCTCGCGGGTCGGCCTCTGCACAGCGTGTTCTTCGGTGGTGGTACACCGAGCTTGTTCGCGCCGGATGCGATCGCACGCATTCTCGATGGCGTCGCTGCGCGCGTGGACCTTCCGCGCGATATCGAGATCACCCTGGAAACCAATCCGGGCACGGTCGAACATGGGCGTTTCGATGGCTATCTGCGTGCGGGCGTTTCGCGCCTCAGTTTCGGCGTGCAGAGTTTCGACGACGCCAAGCTCGCGCGGCTCGGGCGCATCC